>JBPCLZ010000001.1:0-100417 GCA_051002775.1 Pyrinomonadaceae bacterium
CTTTGTGAACGACTGCTCGGTGAAGGTCATGACGTTCTTTGTCTTGACAACTTCTTCACTGGCCGGCGCGCAAACATCATTAAGCTGCTCGATAATCATCACTTTGAGCTGATACGCCACGACGTGATCGAGCCGGTCCTGCTCGAGGTCGATCAGATATATAACCTCGCGTGTCCGGCCTCGCCCATACACTATCAATACAATCCGGTAAAAACTGTGAAAACCAGCGTGATGGGCATGATCAATATGCTGGGGCTGGCAAAACGCGTGCGCGCGCGCATCCTGCAAGCATCGACTTCCGAGGTTTATGGCGATCCGCTGGTTCATCCACAGCGCGAAGAGTATTGGGGCAATGTTAATCCCATTGGACTGCGGTCCTGCTACGATGAAGGTAAACGGATAGCCGAAACGTTGATGATGGATTATCACCGCCAGAATCACGTTGACATTCGCATCGCCAGAATCTTCAACACCTATGGACCACGCATGTTGGAAAATGACGGCCGGGTTGTTTCCAACTTTATTGTGCAGGCCCTGCGTGGCAAGCCGCTGACACTGTACGGTTCGGGCGAGCAGACGCGTTCCTTTTGTTACGTCGATGACCTGGTTGAGGCGCTAATTAAACTAATGAATGTTGAGGGCGTGCACGAGCCCGTCAACCTGGGAAATCCAGGCGAGTTCACTATCAGGCAGTTAGCGGATGAAGTGATCAAGATGTGCGATTCGAAATCCGAGATCGAGTATTTGCCTCTCCCGGAAGACGATCCGAAACAGCGCCAGCCAAATATCACGCGGGCGCAAACTCTGCTCGGCTGGAACCCAACGATCGCGCTGCGGGAAGGACTTGCCAAAACGGTGGCGTATTTTAAAAGTAATGAGTGATGAGTAATGAGTGATGAGTAATGAGTGATGAGCGATGAGTAATGAGTGATGAGTTTTCTACAACGCCGCTTCCAATTAACTGGTCAGACTCACCCTGGAAAGGAACGACGATGGCAAAGAAAATTGGAAGGTTTGAAGATTTCATTGCATGGCAAAAGGCGAGAAAGCTTACCTCGGAGATTTACAGGGTGACGAATCAGGGTCTCTTCTCAAGGGATTTCGGCCTGAAAGATCAGATCCGCCGTGCTGCCGTATCTAGCATGTCGAATCTGGCAGAAGGGTTTGAGCGTGGCAGGCCTGGTGAATTTCATCAGTTTCTGTCGATTGCGAAGGGCTCTTGTGCTGAATTAAGAACTCAACTATATGTGGCGCTTGACGCAGGCTATCTAGATTCAGCTGAATTCGAGGCTCTGATGAACCAAGCTACTGAAGTTGGACAGATACTAGGAGGCCTCCGCTTGTCGGTTGAGAAAAGACGGGAAGCGAGGATCTAGGAAACCTCGATTTCCCTCATCACTCATCACTCATCACTCATACTCATCACTCATTACACATTACTCATTACTTAGAAAATGAACTTCCTTTTACTCAACCAGTGTTTCTACCCCGACGTGATGGCCACGGCCCAACAGCTTACTGATCTGGCTGTGGGACTTACTGAAGCCGGCCACAGCGTTACCGTTATTGCGAGCGATAGAGGGTACGACGATCCGTCACAACGCTTTCCGCGAAGAGAAAACTGGCGCGGCATAAAGATTATCCGCATTCCTTCGCTGGCCCTGAGCAAGAAGAGTAGATTGCGCCGGGCGATTAACTTTGCGACATTTCTGATTAACTGTTCGTGGCAATTGCTGCGCTTGCGGCGCTTTGACGTAGTTGTGGCATTAACCTCTCCGCCGCTCATCTCTTATCTGGGTTCACTTTTCGTTCGTGTAAAAGGTGGAAAGTTTTTCTTCTGGGTCATGGACCTCAATCCGGACGAAGCAATCGCTGCCGGCTGGCTCAAGCAAGGATCGCTGCCGGCAAGAACCTTCGCGGCACTGCTTAAATCGAGCATAGACCATGCGGATGGCGTTATCGCTTTGGATCACTTCATGAAGAGTCGCATCGTTGCCAAGGGTGTTCCGCCCGAACTAGTGACTGTGATACCGCCATGGGCGCATGATGATCGCGTCAACTTTGATCGCGAGGGCAGGGAAGTATTCCGGCGAAAGCATGGTCTGAAAGATGCGTTTGTCGTAATGTACGCGGGCAACCACAGTCCGTGTCACCCGCTGCAAACGTTGATGGAAGCTGCCCGAGAATTATCCACACGAAAAGATATCGTGTTTTTGTTTGTTGGCGGCGGCAGTGAACAGGAAAACGTGCGGCAGTTTGCGGCGCAACACGAGCTGGAGACAGTGCGGTGCCTTCCATATCAGAGCGCAGAGCACCTTTCAGCGTCATTATCCGCGGCAGATCTCCACACAGTGGTAATGGGTAACGCTTTTGTTGGAATTGTCCATCCATGCAAACTTTATAATATCTTGAGGGTGGGCTGTCCGTTCCTTTATATAGGGCCGAGTAAAAGCCATGTTGGCGAAATAGCGGCGCAGGTCGATTCAAGTCGTCCGGCATATGTGGCTAACCACGGAAATGCCGGGCTCGTAGTGCAACATATATTGAAGGCATGGGCGGACTGGCGCGAAGGAAAAGCAAGGACTGTTGCTGAAATTGCCAGCTCATTTTCCCGGCAAGCCTTATTGCCCAGAATCATTTGCTTACTCGAGTCCCAAAAGCCGGAAGAGACTCCCTTAACCAAACCGATCGCCGAAGGCCGCATTTTGGCGGGTCGTTCAAGTTGATCAGTTCCGACTCCCGAAACTAGTAGAGGTCGCCCCCTTGAAAACCTATTTTGCGCTCTTCTTAATTGCCACCGTGTCGGCGCTGATCATCACGCCGCTCATTCGCCGACTTTGCCAACGCTACAATCTCCTGGACGTGCCGAAGGACGGACGCCGCGTGCACAAGAGCGCGGTCCCGCGGCTCGGCGGCATCGCGATTTTTGCATCGTTCATGTTGTCCCTTTCGGTTTTGCCACTTGTTTCGAATCTGCTCACTGCTTCACTGAGGCCGTACACTTATCAGGCCTTCATAATCCTGATTCCGGCGACGCTGGTACTGTTGCTGGGCATCTACGATGACTTACGCGGCACCAATGCCACCGTTAAGTTTTTGATGCTTGGCTTGATAGCCTCTCTGTTCTACGTAATGGGCGGAAGGATAGAGCTGCTGGCGATTCCCTTTATTGGCGCAGTCCATGTTCCTCCGGTGCTCGGATTCTTCATCACCGTCTTTTGGCTGGTCGCAATCTCAAATGCTTTCAACCTGATTGATGGAATCGATGGGCTCGCACCGGGCGCGGCGTTATTCTCCTCGCTGGTTATTCTCGTGGTCTCGCTGGCCTCGGAAAACCCATTGATGGTTGTAGTGGCGTTGGTGCTGTGCGGGTCGCTGGCGGGTTTCCTCCGTTACAACTTTAATCCGGCGTCGATATTCCTTGGCGATTCCGGGGCCCTGTTTGTCGGATTCCTGCTTGCATCGTTGTCAGTGATTGGCGCACAAAAAGCCACGACCGCAGTTGCTGTGATCACCCCAATACTCGCTTTTGGTTTGCCCGTGGTTGACACCAGCATGACCATGGCGCGACGCCTGATCAGCGGCCGCCCCCTTTTCCAGGGTGATGGTGAACATATCCATCACATGTTGCTGGCGCGCGGCTGGTCACAACGTCGAGTTGTGATGATCCTCTACGCTGTCTGCGCGATCTTTGGACTGTTGGCCGCACTTTCCACCAAAACATCTTCACCGGTGACAGGGCTGGTTCTGTTTGTAATCGCTGTCGCGGTGATCATCGCGGTCGGCCATCTGCGCTACCACGAGGTTGAGGAGTTACGCGCCGGCATGAAACGAACTGTCGCCGACCGTAGAATTCGCGTAGCCAATAACATTCGGGTGCGCCGCGCGAGTTTAGCACTCACGAAAGCGCTGAGCCTCAATGAGCTATTCGAGGCCGTAGGCCAGATGCTGGAGTTTGAAGAGTTTGTCTACGCCAATGCCCAGATTGGACAGGTGAGCCACGCGCCGGCGAATGAACGAGCTTTCACGCTGGCAAAGAAAAGGGGAGCGCCTGAGCGCCTTGAATTTGTTAATGGTCGCATTGCCTGGTCGTGGGCTGGTGATGGGGTTAACGAAGAGAATGTAATTGGTTCCAGCGAATACTGGTGCTTTCGTTTGCCACTGGCCACAGACAATGCAGAGTGGGGCTGGATGAATTTATATCGCCCACTCGTTGGACCGCCGCTGCTCTTAGACATGAATTATCTCGCAAGCTTTTTGCAGACAGAACTTTCCGAAGCTGCTGAACGAATTCTTGAGGCTAACCAGAAGCACTCCAGTTTTGAGAAGCTGTCTTTGCCCTTTCCCGCTGGAAAAACCGCCGGTTAATGTCATCGCCCACAACTGTTGGAAGCATGCCAGCCGCATCCGAGACGTTTAGGCTGCGTCTTGCGCGGGTCCTGGGCATTATTGTTTTTGCCGGACTGCTGGCGTTACTGGTAATAACTGCAATTCCTTATGGAACCGCGGAAGCCTGGTGGAAAGCGTTTTTTGTTTGTGCGGCTTTTGCATTGGGAATTGTATGGCTGATTGAGGGCTATCTTAGTAATAGCTGGATAACCGACGGCTGGTCCATACTGTTGCCAATTGCTGCCCTGGTCCTGTTTTCCTTCCTGCAAACTATTTCCCTGGGCAATGGGCAAATTAGTGGCCTCACAACGGCAAGTTGGCGAACTTTCAGCGCTGACCCGTATGAGACGCGCTTCTTTGCGCTGCAACTGGCAGCGTTACTTCTGTGCGGTTTGCTTCTATTCCGTTCCATGTCAAGCGCGCGACGTCTGCGGATCGTAATTAACCTGGTTATTGCGATCGCAGTTGCGAGCGCGGTTTTTGGTATTCTCAGGCAAACGACACAACACAGCACCGGGTTTGGATTACCGTTGCTTCAGGTGGGGCAAGGTTACGGTCAATTCATTAATCGAAACCACTTTGCGTTTTTGATGGAGATGGCCCTTGGTTTGACGCTGGGTTTGATTCTCGGAGGCAGCGTGAAACGCGACCATGTGCTGGTATACCTGGCTGCATTGATTCCCATTTGGACCGCACTGGTACTTTGCGGCTCCCGCGGTGGAGTGATCGCGATGCTGGCAGAAGTTATTGTAGCTGCGTTTCTGTTGAGCGGGCTGTTTCAAGGCCGGGGAAATGAATCGACGTCGAAAATACTTATGATACTCCGGACAGCGCCGGTCCGCATTTTCTTGTTCGTGATACTCCTCTGCGGCGTTGTATTCGGCACTTTGTACCTGGGCGGTGACCAGTTAGCATCAAGGATCGAACAGTCGCGCACGGAATTGTCTACTGACCGTGACGAGTTACGTTTGGCCGTGAGCAGAAACCAAACGTGGGCGATGACTTTGAAAATGTTTGCCGCTCATCCCGTGCTGGGAGTTGGGATGGGCGCTTACTGGGTAGCGGTGCCTGCATTTCACAATGCGTCGGGAATCTTAACGCCGCAGGAAGCCCACAATGAGTATCTGGAACTGCTGGCAAGTGGCGGGCTGGTCGGGTTTGCGATCGGAATTTGGTTCCTGATTGCGGTCGTCAAAAAAGCAAAGGCGAATTTAGAGTCTCCCAATCGGCTAAGGCGCGCCGCGTGTCTGGGCGCTTCAATCGGCATTGCCGGCGTGGCTGTACATAGCCTGGTGGACTTTGGACTGCATATGATCGTAAATGCGCTGGTGTTCACAACGCTAATCGTGATTGCTACATCCGAACAATCATGGGACCAGGAGACTCTTCGCGAATCATGATTAGAACTTCAGCTTTCAACCGGCTGGTAGTGCTGCTGCTGGTCTTTTCGTTTGGCTCGGCCCTGGGCCGCGTTCCGGTTCCGCAGTCAGGCGGCGCCAGTGCGTTTCAGGGGCAGGACATCATGGGTGGCGCGGCTATCGTGTTTAAAAGACCACAGCGTGTCCGCGACATAGTTGGCGGCGCGTCGTTATTAGTGGTCAAACGTCAACCCCGACCGGCGACCCGGCCTGAGATTGCGCGAAATACGCCTGACCGCAGACGGCCACGGCCACAGCCTGGCGAGCCCGAAGTTGTAGATGCAAAGTTGTCTGACGCAGATCAGGGTGAGGCCTTTAAAGCACAGGGAAATACTTATTACGACCTCGGCGACTTTGCCCATGCGATAGAAGCCTACCAGAATGCGGCCAAGCACATGCCCAAGGATGCGACAATTTATAACAATCTCGGCGCGGCCTACTTCAGCACCGGAAAAAGCGCCGAGGCTATCGACGCATTCAAGAAGTCTCTAGCCGTCAGGCCTGATGATGCGGACGCCTCCTACAACCTTGGAATTGCGTACGCCTCCGCAGAAAAGCAAAACGAAGCCCTGGAAGCGTTCCGAACCGCAGTGAGGATGAAACCTGGTTGGGCCGAGGCTTTGAACGCACTTGGCGACACGTATCTGGGGCTTAATCAATTTGCCGAGGCCGCAAAGGCGTACGAAGGAGTTGTTAGTCTCCAACCAGACAATGCTGCCGCATTCAGCAACTTGGGTTTTGTCTATGATCGGCTGGGTCTGGAAGCCCAGTCAATCGATGCGCTGCAAAAGACAGTTAAACTGAAGCCCAACGACGCAGTTGCTTACAACAATCTAGGTGCGAGTTTCTATAAGAGCGGAAAATACAAAGAGGCTATCGAAGCGTTTACTAGTTCGCTGCGGATCAATCCGAACGATTCCGAAGCTCTTAACAACCTGGGCGCGGCATATTACATCAGCGAACAATACAGCGACGCGCTTGAAAAGTTTTTGCAGGCAGCGACTGGTACCCGTGAATCTGCTGAAGTCCAATACAACCTTGGCAATGCCTATTACATGCTCGGCAAGTTTCCCGAAGCGACCAGGGCATATCGCGAAGCTATCCGTCTGAAACCTGACTACGCCGAAGCGCGCACGAATTTGGGAAGCTTGCTAATCGCTACCAACGATCCGCGTCAGGCTGCGATTGAGTTACAGGAGGCGATTCGTTTACAGCCCGACAACCCGGTGGCGCATAACAATATTGGCTATGCCTATGCGCAGATTGGAGACCGCAGCGAGAAAACCGAAGCGCGGCAGTATTATCAAAAAGCAGCAGCCGCTTACAAAGAGGCTCTGCGACTCAGACCAAAGTATCCAAAGGCGCTTAATAATCTCGGGCTAATTCTAAACAAGCTTGAGGACTACTCGGGCGCGCTGGAAAATATTAAAAAGGCACTGGAGCTGCGCCCCGAGTTTCCCGAGGCCTCTTACAATTTGGGAACGGCATATTTCAACCTGCGACAATTCAAGGAGGCAATCGTCGCTTTCCAGAGAGCCATCGAGCTCAAGCCCGACTTCGTAGATGCATATAACAACCTTGGCGCAGCGCTCTATCAGGCGGGCGACTATGAACAAGCCATCGCGGCTTATGTAAAGACACTTTCGTTGCGGCCGGACGGCGCCGAAACCCACAACAATCTGGGCAAGCTTTATGTCCGGACTAAACGTTATAAGGAAGCAGTGAATTCTTTTAAGGCTGCCATAGCGCTCAAGCCAGGATACGCCGAGGCTCATTTCAATTTGGCGGTGGCGTACACGGCGGCAGGAAATAAACTGGGGGCCTTGGAGGAATATAAGATTCTCAAAACGCTCGATCTACGCCTCGCTGAGGAGTTTTATCAGCGCTTCGTCAAGAAGTAGGGGCCTTTTAACACTTTATAAACTTGAAATACTTAAGCGAAACCGCTAATCCGGCTGCGAAAAGCATTGACCTGTGTAGGTAAACAGCTGTAAACTGCGGCCTCTCAGGGCGAAATTCCGGTTCTTGCCTGTGCGTCACCATGTGAAGGGACAATTAACTATGAGTATAAGACAACGAAAAGGCATGAAAGCAATCGCGGTATTTGTAGCGTTTGCTGTAGCCCAGATCTCCATTCAACTGAGTGTTGCCGGCACAGTGTCGCCCTCTTACGCGGCTTTGGTGCAACAACAACTCGTGGTCCGAATAAACACGAGTGGCAACCGGCCCATTCTCGTCAACGGCAATAGCACTGCCAGTGGCGGCAGCCTCGCGACAGGTGCGACCATTGAAACGCCCGACGGCACTAGCGCCACCATCGATTTAGGTCCCCTGGGTACCTTGGATCTCGAACCCAACAGCAAGGTCGTGCTGGATTTTGATTGCCCGCCGGCACCACCTGCTGGAACCGAACCCGAGCCCTGCAAAGTCAAGGTTAAGGTGGTGGCAGGCTGCATCGTGCTGAAGACGAAGAAAGGCACTGAAGGTCAAGTGGACAGCGAAACCCAAGAGAAGGTGAAGGAAAGCGATAAGCGCGGTGGCGGTGCTCCTCTGAATTTCTGCGGACCGCTCGTAGGAGCGGCAGCAGCGGCAGGAGCAGCGGCAGGGGGCGGCGGCATCGGCGCTGGTACAATTGCAGCCGTCGTTGTCGCAGGCGGTCTGCTGGCGGGCGGCCTTATCTTTGCTTTCAATGGCGGTGGCAATCCCAGCCCCGGCGCACCATAAGTCAAAGGTTCGCGTAGAACGCGTAGTAAAAGAAAAGCGTGCCCTCCGAAAGGAGCAGGCACGCTTTTTCTTTAGAAGCATCTCATTTCTGATTGCAGCTCGACGTTTGTCAGCTCTGATTGCAGCTCGACGTTTGTCAGCCGCCTAATTCTATCAACTTCGTGGATTCGAAAGCTTTTACACAGGGACCGTTTCGTTTGCTGGCATTGCTGATGGCCATCGGCTTATGCGCATGGACCATCAACTCGACCGCGCGGCTCGGGCTATCGCGAATGTTCATGAAATATGCGCTCCTCACCGGCAACGCAATGGCAGCGAACATGGCGATCGAAATGAGCCCAAAAGATGCCGAAGCACATCGCGCACGTGCGGCGGTTTTAAGCCTGTCAAAGTCGCCGGCGGAGTCCGCTGTTGAAATGGAGCGGGCTGTTGCCCTTCGCGCAGCCGATTATTCGTTATGGTTAGACCTGGGGTTAATTCGTGATCAAATGGGCGACACGTCCGGGGCGTTGGCTGCGTTCGATGAAGCGGTCAAGCGCGCGCCCTTTTACGCGATGCCACGCTGGCAACGCGGTAACTTGTTGTTACGCCTTGGTCAGTATGAAGCCGCGTTCAAGGACTTGAACCAGGCGGCGCACAGTAATCCGGAACTTATCCCTAACTTTGTGGACCTCGCGTGGAATCTCTCGAATGGCGATCCGAAAGTCGTCAGGGAAATGGTCCAGGTTGACAGCCAGGCTGCTCACAAGGTGATGGCGCGGTTTTTTGCGAGTCACGACAAACCTCAGGAAGCCCTGGTTGAGTTTCAAGCCGCGGGCACAACTGACGAAGACACCAGACGCGACTTAATTAACAAGCTTTTGGCCAAGGGAAGCTTCGCAGAAGCGTATCAAGTATGGAGCGCAACTAAGGGTCTTGGCGACTCGGATGAACAATCAAGCCGGCAAATTTTTGATGGAGGATTCGAGTCCACTTTAAGTTTTGATGAGGGCGGTTTCAACTGGCGCATCCCCCGAAACTTACAAGCAGCCACGGTTTCATCAGACTCGAGCCAACCCCACACCGGCTCAAAGAACCTCCGGATTGAATTCGCAGGTGATTCGAATCCCGGAACCGAATTGGTTTCGCAACTGTTTATGGTGGAGCCGTCACGTCGCTACCGGATAAATTTTGCCGCTCACTCGCAGGAGGTTGTTAGTGGCGGGTTGCCGGTTGTTACCGTTACAGATGCAGGTGCGACTCGCAAGCGAGTGGGCCAGTCGCAGGCTTTGTCCAAAGGCTCAGGCGACTGGAAGGTTTTCAGTTTTGAATTCGCGACCCCGCCAGACACAAATGGTGTTGTCGTAAGCGTCCAAAGAGAAGGCTGTTCCAGTGCCCCCTGCCCAATCTTCGGGGTGATATCGCTCGACAGTTTTTCTATCGAGCAGTTGAAGTAGGTTTCTAATCCTTCGCTTGAAAGCCGGTATTTCCAAAACTACAAGCCTTGAATCAGCTATGCCGAGGCTGAAAGCGACCTCGGCCTGGATGAAAAAAGTGGACCGCCTCGGATGGGTGGCGGGCTTTGCATTGAAATCTTATGGGGTGCGGATCGGTGTTCGGTCGAATGAGGCGGCGGCGCTGGATCGTGCTTGCGAATATCTGCCAGCGGGCTGGCAATACAGCAGCACGCCGATCGTTGATCGGGTCTATTCGATAATGGCCGGCAGCACCGGGCCCCGCGCGAACGGACGGCGCTTCAGTGTGCTCTACGGTGATGATTTGCGTATTGCGCGCGCGACGAATCTGCAAGACGTTTTCGAACGATTAGAATCAGACGTGCGGTTGTTTGTCGGCGAATATACGCGTCATCGTGTCTTCGTTCACGCGGGCGTGGTGGGCTGGAAAGGAAAAGCGATAGTGATTCCCGGTCGTAGCTACAGCGGGAAATCTACGCTGGTGGCAGCACTAGTTCGGGCCGGCGCCACGTATTATTCCGACGAGTACGCTGTGTTTGACGCCAAGGGTCGGGTGCATCCTTTTGCCAAACCTTTGGAGATCAGAGCTGAGGGCGAATACAGACAAGCGCGCATTACGGTGGGCGAGCTGGGTGGCAAATCAGGAAAGAAACCGCTACCCGTGGGTCTGGTTTTGATGACCGGTTACAAGCGCGGAGCGACGTGGCGGCCGCGCAAGCTTTCGCCCGGCAAGGGCATGCTGGAGCTGCTGTTCAATACGGTGTCCGCGCGCAGGAGTCCAGAGAAAGCCTTGTCGACTTTGCGACAGGTGACGAGCAAGGCAGAAGTCCTCAAGGGGGTCAGGGGCGACACAAGCGCCATCGTGGACGTCCTGCTAAAAAGGATGGAACGAATCGCTGACCGGTGAGAGCCGGCAGACGGTGATCGCACATGAGCGGAATAGGCAAGGCGTCAGGACAACTTATAGCCAGGGCCTTGACGGGCGCCTGGCGTTCGCAGGATTTGCCACTTTTCGATCTTTCCGAGCCGGAGTTGGATCAAATCACGCCTTTGCTGCTGGGGTCCGGCGCAACCGCGCTGGGCTGGCGAGTCGTTCGCGATAGCCCACTGCGCGAAACCCCATCTGGCGAGTTGCTCCATCAGAGCTATCGTCTCCAGTCGTTACAGGCCGAAATACAAGAGCAAAAGATCGAGAAGGTCTTTCGCCTTTTGCGAGGGGCGTCGCTGGATGCAGTTCTCGCCAAGGGTTGGGTGGCAGCAGGCCTCTATCCGGATCGCGCGCTGCGTCCGTATGGCGACATCGACATCTGTGTGAAAGATGAGCATCACAGGTTAGTAAAGGAGTTATTTAGTAGTCCCGAGGGCGGCGACTGTTGGATCGATCTACATCGACAGTTTTCTGAGATTGGCAATAGAAGTGTTGAGGAACTGTTCAGCAGATCAAAGACGCACACCCTCGGTCAGCAACAGGTACGGGTCCTAAGCGATGAAGACCATGCCGCGCTTTTGTCTATTCATCTGTTGAAGCATGGCGCCTGGCGACCCTTATGGCTTTGCGATGTTGCCGCAGCTATGGAGTCTCCGTCGCCAACTTTTAATTGGGATGTGTGCCTCGGAGAAGATAAGACGAGGGCAAGCTGGATTCTGAGCGCGTTTAGTTTGGCGCACCGGCTGCTTGGCGCAAATACTGATAAGTTACCATTCAATCTTGGATCGTCAGCTCTCCCTAACTGGCTGGTGGATACTGTTTTGCGGCAATGGTCCAACCCATTCGCAGCTTTCCAACCGCCCATGAATCATCCCGTACCAATGATGGACTTGTTGCGCCAGCCCTCAGGCCTGATTGACGGCTTACGTCAGCGCTGGCCAAATCCAATCATCGCGACCATTAGCGTCCATGGCAGGCTAAACGAATTGCCAAGGCTGCCTTATCAACTTGCCAACTGCATCTCGCGAGTGGTGCGTTTAGTTGTTCCCGGCGAAAATGAATTGCAGGAACACTGAGTTCTGTTGTGGATAATGTGCCCGTCATTTTGAGTTTGGAAACAGCGACGCTGGGCGGAAGCATTTTTCTGGCGCGGGGCACAAATGCGTTGGCATCGAGAAATGGTGATCCTGGGGTTTCCCACTCGAACAGCCTACTCGCAGACATAAACGAATCTCTTAACGATGCCGGGCTCAAGCTTGCAGACGTCGAACTTTTCGCTTGTGCTTCAGGCCCGGGAAGTTTTACCGGCCTAAGGATTGGGCTGGCGACGATGAAGGGTCTGGCAGCGACACTACACCGGCCATGCGCGGGCGTGCCCACCCTGAATGCGGTCGCGCACAGTGCCGGGAATTCGAATGCAACTGTTGGGCTTTTACCAGCGGGTCGCGGCGAAGTTTTCGCGCAAATGTTTTCTGTCGCCGGAGACGTCGTGATCGAACTCGATTCCGCTGCCCACTTGTCACCGCAAAGACTAATAGAACGCTACGGAGAGTTTCCGAGTCTCGTCTGGGCGGGCCCCGGGGCGGACGTTCATCGTGCGCTGTTGCAAGAGCACGCTGAGCAACATGGGATAAAGTTTGTGACGCCGTCGGCCGTGTCGGATGTTACCCAGAATTGCTGCAGGCTTGCGCCGCCTACCACAAACCTGGCAGAGCATGTATCAGTCCTGGCGCTAAGACTCTTTTCACTGGGTCAGCTTCAGGATGCGGAATCTCTTAAGGCGATTTATGTGCGACCTTCCGACGCTGAGATTAAGCAACCATGGCAATAACCGGGCGCGTTCTTGAGAAACCGGCCAGTAGTGTTTCCATAAAACGGATGACCGAGCATGACCTGCTCGAAGTCGTGGAAATTGAGGAGCAATCAGGACTAAGCCGTTGGGGTTGGGCTGCATACTACGCGGAATTGCAGGGAGGCAACCGTGACCTAATGTTGGTAGCTCGGGCCAGGGAATCTAAAGCGCCCCGGGTTTCGCATCGGCTTGCCGGCTACGTTGTTGCGCGTATCGGAGCCAACGAACTTCACATAAACAATGTTGCCGTGCGCGAAAGATATCGCCGCAAGGGAATAGGGCTTACTTTGCTGGCCCGCATTCTGGAAGAGGGTATCCGAAAGGGTGTGGACGCAGCTTTTCTCGAGTTGCGCGCTGGAAATGAAGCCGCACTTTCGCTTTATGAAAAGTGCGGGTTCCGCGTAACTGCGCGGCGCAAGGGATATTATTCGGAGCCCACCGAGGATGCCCTGGTAATGACAATTCAATTGGTTCGAAACGCTTGATCCATTAGAGTAATTGGGCTACCATTTTTTCGTGTCCCAAACAATTTCCGAGAGGGTTCACGACTACCTCTCCTGAAATAATCTTGCCAGTCCCATCGTCTGAAAGGAGACATGCGCGAAATGGATGTTACAACTGCGGATCTGCTCAAGGAAGAGCTGATGAATCGAGACCCCGAGTTCCGTGAATTGGCCCGGGAGCACACTCGATACGAACAACGTTTAAGTGAACTTTCATCCCTGGCTTATCCGAGCGACGAAGAGCAACTGGAAGAAGTTACGTTAAAGAAGAAGAAACTAGCCCTTAAAGACCAGATGTATTCCATTATGATGCAGCACCAGAAAACTGAAAGCTTGAGTCACTAAAGCGGAACGAAGGCCGCTAATCAAGGTTTATGGTCGTGGGGGGACGCGTTGGTATCGCGTCCCCTTTCTTGCTAAAGCGCGTTGGGGTTTCAGAGCGAAAGAAGATTGCGGTGGGATAAGATTTGAGAATAGCTCGCGAGGGAATAATTTATATTCTGGCGCCGGGAGTGGTTACGGTTCTACTGCTCCTGATCGGCTTATGGCCGGTCGCGATTCTTTTTGCGATCATCGCCGCATTCATGGCTTTCTTTTTTCGTGATCCGAAACGCGAGTCACCGGCAGACCCACGGCTGGTAGTCGCTCCCGCCGATGGCCGAGTAACGCGAGTCAGACCAATCGAGGAAACGGGCCAACAGTCTGCAACGCTGGTTAGCATTTTCCTGTCACCCCTCGACGTTCACATTAACCGCGCCCCAATTGCAGGCGAGATTACAAACATTGTGTACACGCGCGGTAAATTCCTGATGGCTACAGATGAGAACGCCAGTCTGGTAAACGAGCAAAACGCCTTAACTATCCAGGGAGAGTCAATCACTATCGTCTGCAAACAGATAGCCGGCATTCTGGCGCGTCGGATAATTTGCTGGAAGCATGCCGGCGAACGAGTTTCGTTAGGGGAGCGTTTCGGCTTAATCAAGTTCAGTTCGAGGACCGACATCCTGTTGCCCCGGCAGGTAGAAGTATTGGTCCATGAGGGCGCTCGCGTGCGCGGTGGGGTTACGGTAATTGGGAGGATTCGATGAGCACCGTTTCGCGCACATCCATTCCAGGCGAGCAGAAGAACCCGGAAAGGCGCGGGTTGCGGAAAGGCTTGTACCTTATTCCTTCGGTCTTTACCGCAGCAAACATAGGTATGGGTTTTTATGCAGTGATGGCCGCGGTGCGAGGGTTTCAATTCGTAGGCGCGGGCAGTGAAGCTGATCTTGTGAAGGCGGCATTCTATCTGGACAACGCAGCCAAGGCGATTGGCTGGGCCGTTCTCTTCGATATGCTCGATGGGCGTCTGGCCCGCATGACACGTACTACTACTGAAATCGGCGTGCAACTGGACTCGATTGCTGACGTCATTACGTTTGGCCTGGCGCCCGCAGTGCTCGCTTATGTTTGGGGTTATGGTGGAACCCTGCAGGAAGGCAGTGACCTTCACAGCCTGGCGTGGTTTCTTTCGTTCATGTATCTGATGTGCGGCGGCTTTCGCCTGGCGCGCTTTAATGTTCAGTCTTCGCGACCACGAATTCTCGCCGAGGGCACAATCAAGGTTGATAAAAAGAGTTTTGTAGGTCTGCCAATTCCTGTCGCGGGCGGATTAATTGCCGCCATCATCCATTTTGCGCCTTCACCATTGGTCAGGTATGGACCAGAGCGCGCTGAGGTTTATTCGTTGCTTTTAATGGCGCTGGTGGGATTGTTGAGTGTTCTGATGGTGAGCACGCTGAGATTTTCAAGTTTCAAGACTGTTGGTACGCGTAGCCGCGGAATGCGCACGATAATTCTTGCCGTTGCCGTCGGTATGTTGATTTTCCTCTACTCCCGCTATGTACTTCTGATTATCGTTGTCGGCTACATCTTTCACGGGCTGCTTTCGCGGCTTTGGATGTTCCGCCGCCGCACTGAGCCAGGTGACGCTCCTCTCCAGGCGAAACCCTGACTGTCGCTCGTCTATACTCCCAGAAAATATTAAGGTTTTATTGGTGGGGCTTCGCGTGGTTGTGAGAAAGCGAGCAACCCGTGTTCGGTAGTCAATAAAACTACCGCACCCACTGCTACCGGCGATGCCGAGGTAGTGATTTCTTCGCCTACGGGAAGGGAATTAACCTGGCGTCCGTCTCGTAGCTCCAAAACTACGCCTGCCGAACTCGACAAGGGCGTAAAGAGTGCTTCAAGCTCCGTGATCAAAGGCTGAGACGAAATTCTGCCGGGCATTTGTCGTTTCCAAAGTCGTTTGCCCGCAAGTGAAAACTTATAGACGTAATTATCAAGCGAGGCTACTAGCAAATCTTCACCGGCTCGAACCACTGCGTGCACACTGGCGCCAGCGCGTTTGCGCCAAAGCAGTCGTCCGTTAAGATTGTTCACCGCGTAAACGTAACTGTCGCCGGAACCAAAGTACACCACGCCATCGATCACTGCGACGGGACCTCGCACAGATCCTCGCGTCCGATAACGCCACAACAGCTTACCGGTTTGCTCGTCCAGGACAATTAGATTGCCATCTTCACTGCCTGCATAGACGCGCGAGCCAGCGATGACTGGTTGAGAATTAAACGGCGCGCTGTATTCGAAAGACCAACCAAGCTCGCCGGTGCGACTATCGAAAGCGTAGAGCCTGCCGTTACTACCGCCACCAAATAGTTTGCCATTCGCAAGCGCAAGTGCTCCCTGAAGCGGCACGGCAAGAGTACGCATCCACTGGGTTACGCCACCCTCTTTGCCCAGCGCGCGCAGGGCGCCAGTCGCTCGGCGCGTCCCAATCTCCGGTTTGCCGGTTTCTGAGGCGACATAAACACTGCGATCGTCAGCTACCGGCGACGCGGATAGTTCTCCTCCGAACTCTGAACGCCAATTCAAGGTTCCATCGCCCGCTTTAAGTGAGACAATAATTCCGCCAGCCAGCGGCAAATAAACACGATCGCGATCGAAAGCAGGGGTAAGATTCAGAGTAAGGTCCGACTTATAGCGCCAGCCGACGGTAAGTGGTTGCGAAAGAAACGCGCGCGGATCTGGCTTGGCCGCGCGCTCGCCCCCGTTCTGTGCCTGCGGATAGCAAATCGATATTGGTGCAATCAGCAGAAAAAGGGTAACTGCAATGAATGTCAGCCTCAGTTGCTTGTCGATAATGGATATCATTCTGCTCGGTTCTTGAGTTATTCCACTCGGAAAGTATAATCCCCAATTCATTAACCCTGACTCTAACGGTTTGACGCGCGAAGCGCCACTTGAGGTTTCTTTTTTTTGCCACCAACAACGCAACACGAAATTGTCGTAATACTTGACTTTGGGTCGCAATATACTCAGCTAATTGCCCGGCGCGTTCGTGAAGCGGGCGTTTATTGCGAGATCTTTCCTTTTAACACGCCGGTTGAAAAAATTATCGCGCGCGAACCGAAAGGCCTCATTTTATCGGGAAGCCCATCATCCGTTTACCAGGAAGGCGCGCCTCGACCCGATGGGAAACTGTTATCGCTGCTTCAATCTCCGCTGTTGGGAATCTGCTACGGGTTGCAGATTGTCGCTTTCGATATGGGTGGGGCGGTTCAGTCTTCCCCGAACCGCGAGTTTGGTTACGCTCGCCTGAAGGTGGTCAATTCGACTAGTGCGTTGTTTCGCGGGCTGCCTGCCGAAATGGACGTTTGGATGAGTCACGGGGATCAGGTGACGTCTGTGCCGGCAGGTTTTCACGTGACTGCACTTACCGACGACGCTCTCAACGCCTTTGAGGATGCGAGCCGCGGAATATTTGGGGTGCAGTTTCACCCAGAAGTCGCGCACACGCCGCTTGGCGCCACCTTGCTGCGCAACTTTTTGTTTGAGATCTGTCATTGTCGTGGCGACTGGTCACCGCGAGCGGTTATTGAAGAACAGACAAACAACATCAAACAGGCGGTGGGAGAAAAAGGCGCGGTTGTTTGCGGACTCTCGGGCGGGGTCGACTCTACGGTGGCAGCTGCCCTCGTGCGTCGAGCGATCGGAGACCGGCAGACCTGTATTTTCGTTGACAATGGATTGCTGCGTGAGAGCGAGTTTGAATCGACACTGGCCCTTTTGCAGCAACGCATGAAACTAAGAATTGAGGGAGTCCGCGCCGGCGAACTTTTTCTTGATGCACTCAAGGGCGTTACGGATCCCGAGGAAAAGCGTAAACGTATTGGCAAAGTTTTCATTGAGGTGTTCGAAAGCAACGCGCGTCGCATTGGCGACGTGGAGTTTCTGGTCCAGGGCACTCTCTACCCCGATGTGATTGAATCCGTTTCGGTGCGCGGTCCCTCCGCGGTTATTAAAAGCCATCACAACGTCGGTGGCTTGCCGGAAAAGATGCACTTAAAGTTAATTGAGCCTTTGCGCGAACTATTCAAAGATGAAGTGCGTCTGATTGGGCGCGAGTTGGGAGTCCCGGAAGAAATACTGACCCGACATCCCTTTCCGGGACCGGGGTTAGCCGTTCGTATAATCGGAGAAGTAACGGAAGAGCGCGTGCGGCTCCTGCAAGGTGCGGATCGAATTCTGAATGAGGAGCTGCGCGCGGCGAGCTTGTATGATTCGGTTTGGCAAGCCTTCCCGGTTTTGTTGCCCGTTTCAACCGTTGGCGTGATGGGCGATGAGCGCACTTATGAAAAGGTGGTAGCTATTCGCGCAGTAACCAGCGTCGATGGGATGACGGCGGATTGGGCCCGTCTGCCGCATGACGCCCTGGCTCGGATTTCGTCTCGGATAATCTCCGAAATCCGCGGAATAAATCGGGTTGTTTACGACATTAGCTCCAAACCTCCCAGCACGATCGAGTGGGAATAAAACTCGACAACCAACACAAACGAACAGCCGTGATATAGTGTCAGCCGTTCGTTCATTTAAGTCATTCCTAACCGTATTCGCGCCACTCAGCCGACCGGTTCTTTAATAGGTTTTATGCCGGAACAAAAGTTCGCTCACCTTCATCTGCACACCGATTACAGCCTGCTCGACGGCGCAATTCAAATTAAACCACTGGCTAAGCGTACTGACGAACTTGGCATGACTGCGTGTGCAATGACCGATCACGGCAACATGTTTGGCGCGATCTCTTTTTACAACTCCATGAAGAGTCGCGGCATTAAGCCAATCATTGGATGCGAGACCTATATAACCCGTGGCAACAGGCAGGAGCGCGCCGCCGCTGCGCCAGGCGAGAAAGCAAATTTTCATTTAATTCTGCTGGCAAAAAACCTGGAGGGCTATCGCAATCTTGTCCGCTTAACTTCCAAGGCTTATACCGAAGGGTTCTACTACAAACCACGAATTGATAAGCAGTTGCTTGCCGAACACTCGAAAGGCCTGATCGCGCTTTCGGCGTGCATGTCGGGAGTGCCTTCGGCAATGTTGGCGCGTGACAACTGTGATGAAGCGGCGGCTGCGGCGATTGAATTCGAGGAGATCATGGGGAAGGGAAACTACTTCCTCGAGATTCAGGAGCATGGGCTTGACGCACAACAGCGAATACGAAAGCCTTTGGTGGAACTGTCCAAACGCACAGGAGTGCCTTTGGTTGTTACCAACGACGCTCATTACCTGATGCCCGAGGATGCACGCGCGCACGACGTCTTGTTGTGCATTGGATCCGGAAAGACTGTTAACGAAACCAACCGCCTTCGCTACGCCAGCCCTAACTTCTACGTTCGCTCGCCAGAAGAGATGTGGCGTGTTTTCGGCAGCGAATTGCCGGACGCGCTATTGCGGACGGTGGAGATTGCCGAACGCTGTGATCTCCAACTTCCGGAAAACATAAACCACTTGCCGAATTATCCGATCCCGGAAGGTACTGGTTCGGCTGATGAGTACTTCGAACAGGTTGTGAGAGACGGATTCGAGCGCCGGCGCCAGCGAGTTTGGGAACGGCAACAATCGAGAGGCGAGTTAAAGCACCCAATCTCCGATTATCAGACGCGCCTGGCGAACGAGATCGCGATGATCAAGCAGATGGGCTTCGCAGGCTATTTCCTAATCGTCTGGGATTTCGTCCGCTATGCCAAGGAGCATGCTATTCCGGTCGGACCCGGACGAGGTTCCTCTGCCGGATCGCTGGTAGCCTACTGCCTCGAGATAACTGATGTAGACCCTTTACACTATGATCTCATCTTCGAGCGTTTCCTTAACCCGGGCCGGGTCTCGATGCCCGATATCGATATTGATTTTTGCGTGCGCGGACGAGGAGACGTAATCAACCACGTCGCGAATCTTTACGGACGCGACTCCGTCTGCCAGATCATCACCTTTGGAACCCTGGCCTCGAGGGCAGCGATAAAGGACGTGGGCCGGGCCCTGGAGATGCCTTATTCCGAAGTAGATCGCATTGCCAAGTTAATACCCCCACCGGTTCGGGGCAGAAACGTTACGCTGACGCAGGCGCTTGAGCAGGTGCCCGAGCTGCGAAAGGAAATTGAGACAAACCCGAACGTTAGGGACTTGATGGAAATTGCACAGCGCCTTGAAGGCTGCGCCCGCCATTCCTCCGTGCACGCCGCGGGCGTGGTTATCTCACCGGTTCCGTTGCAGGAATTAATCCCCATCGCGGTTTCAGGGAAGGAAGAAGTCACTACTCAATATGTCATGTCGGACCTCGAGAAAACCGGCATGCTTAAGATGGACTTTTTAGCGCTTACTGCCCTAACTGTTATAAATGATTGCTTAAAGACCATTAAGCAACTGCTTGATGTTGAGATTAACTGGCCGGATATAGCGCTTAACGACTTAAAAACTATGGCGGTATTCGGGGAAGGGCGCACTGAGGCAGTCTTTCAGTTTGAGTCATCGGGCATGCAGGAGATTTGCCGGAAGCTTAAGCCTAAGGACGTTGAGGACCTTTCGGCGTTGAATGCGCTTTATCGCCCCGGTCCTCTTGATGGCGGCATGGTAGAGGAATTTATTCAGCGGCACCGTGGGCAGAAGACCGTCCGATACCTCGTGCCCGAGATGAAGGAGATATTAAGCAACACATTTGGAGTGCTCGTTTATCAGGAACAGATCATGCAGTTGGCGCAGAAGCTCGCCGGTTACACGCTCAGCGAAGCCGATCTGATGCGCCGGGCAATGGGTAAGAAGAAGCGTGAAGAGATGGCGTTGCATCAGGAGAAGTTCGTGAGCGGCGCTGTAGAGCGAGGTATCAAAAAAGAAAAGGCGGAAAAGATCTTTTCGTTGATGGATAAATTTTCTGACTATGGCTTTCCGCGCAGCCATGCGGTGGCCTACGCCTACCTGGCATTTCAGACTGCTTACCTCAAAGCGCATTTTCCAGAACATTTTTATGCGGCGGTGTTATCAAGCGAAGCTCAGGACGTGGCAAAGGTATTCAAATATTCAAAAGAACTTAAGACGCAGGGAATCATGTTGTTGCCGCCCGATGTCAACGAAAGCTTCGCTGGCTTCACTCCTCTGAGCGGAGCAATTCGGTATGGACTTGCGGCCATAAAAGGGTTGGGTCAGTCGACGGTAAACTCGATAATCGAAGCGCGCAATGCCGGTCCTTTCAAATCCTTTTTTGATTTTGCGGAACGAATCGGGCAGGGCGGCATGAACAAACGCGTGTTGGAAGGTTTGGTAGGGGGCGGCGCATTCGATTCCTTCAAGCCCGAGACGCGCGAACTGCACGATTGGCGCGGTACGCTCGCAGGTTCAATCGATGTGGCTTTGGCGTGCGCACAACGGGCAAAGCGAGAGCGCATCCAGGGGCAGAGTGGTCTCTTCGCGGCGGTCGCAGATGACTGCGACGAGGGCGAGAAATTGGCACCCGCGGCGACGCCCTGGACTCGTTCGCAGCTTCTGTTGGCTGAGAAAGCAGCACTTGGTTTTTACGTCACAAGTCATCCGCTATCCAATTATGCACATGCTTTGCAAGCCTCGAAGGCGCTCAAGTCGGTGGACCTAGCGACGATGGCCAGTGGTTCGCGGGTTACGGTTGGAGGCATCATCACTGACGTGCAACCGCGGACGACCAAAAAGGGTGATCGGTTTGCTTTGTTAAGACTGGAAGACGAAGGTGGAGGAACGAAGTGTGTACTATGGCCGGAAACGTACCGGAAGTTTTCCGCCGTCGCGAGAAACGAGCTTGCAGTTCTGATAAGCGGCCGGTTGGAAATCACTGAAGACGGCCCACCGTCCATAATCGTCGATCAGGTACAAAGCCTGGACGAAATGCTGAAAGCTAAAGAATTGATGGTTCTATGTCTGCCCCAACCGGAAGATCCGGGTCAGGTATTTGACGGCATTCTTCATCTGATTAATACGCACCCCGGAACCTGCGACATTGCGCTGGAAGCATCGCTTGCCGGAGGCATATTGGTCCGCATAAAAGTAAATTCGTCGTTGCGTCTTGAGCGAAGCGAGAAAATAGAAACGGCGTTAAAGCAAATGGGTTGCCGACTGAAAATAGAGAAAATGGCTTTCGCGGCGAACGGCGGGAATTGATCCCCCTACCCTTTGGGAGGGGTAAGGGGAGGGTGCGAAGCTTGGCGCGCACAAGTCTTCTCCCCAACCCTGTCCAAAGGGAGAGGGAGGAAGACTTCAAACTAAAGTTTTTCGTACATTTTCAGCGCCACTGACGCAAGACCGATTGTTGGCGAACAAAAGCACGTGGCTAAATCCAAAAAGAAAGAAGCGACCGAAAAAGAACCTCTGGAGGTGACTGAGACGAAGACTGCTTTTGAAAGGGTGCAGTTGGCCCGTCACCCTGATCGACCGTACACACTCGATTTTATTGAGCGGCTGTTCGATGAGTTCGTCGAACTTCACGGCGATCGGAGATACGCTGATGACCCGGCGATCGTTTGCGGCTCAGCTCGATTTCATGGTTTGCCAATCGTCGTCGTGGGCCATCAAAAAGGCCGGGACACCAAGCAACGAAGTTATCGCAACTTTGGAATGCCCAAGCCTGAGGGCTATCGGAAAGCGCTGCGAGTGATGAAGCTGGCCGAAAAATTTGGGCGTCCAATCTTCTCCTTGATTGATACACCCGGCGCCTATCCCGGGGTTGATGCTGAAGAACGCGGGCAAGCGGAAGCCATTGCACACAACCTGCGCGAAATGGCCAAGCTGCAAGTGCCAGTGATTGTGACTGTTATCGGCGAGGGAGGCTCAGGCGGTGCCCTGGCAATTGGCGTCGGTGATCAGGTGATGATGCTGGAGAATTCTATTTACTCGGTGATTTCGCCGGAAGGCTGCGCGGCAATCTTGTGGAAAGACGCAAAGCGTGCAGATCAAGCAGCAACTGGCCTACGGCTGACGGCCCAGGACCTGATGGCAGAAAATATTATCGATAAGATTATTAAAGAACCGCCCGGGGGTGCGCACAATGATTATGATCAGGCAGCACGTTACCTCGATGCAGCTCTGAGCGAGCGTCTGGCGGAAGCGGTCAGTTGTAGCCAGGAGGAAAGGTTGACACGACGTTACACTAAACTCCGCGCGTTTGGCCGCTGGGGCACAGCCTAATTCTTTCCTTACTTCGCATACGAATCCCAAATCTCACCCATAAAGAAACGTCCAAAATCTGCCACCACCTTAAGGCTTTGCGCCGCCGAAGTTGTGTTGGTGGCGTGAATCGTCGGAATCAATCCGATTAACTGCTCGCGTTTAATGTAGATCACGCCGGCCCCCACCACCGGCCCCTTGGCGTCCTTTCCTTTATGCAGACGAGTGAACAAAGTGGTGATATCGGCCCACATATCAAAGCCGGGACCGTCGTGAACGAACTTTTTGCCTGCCAGGTAATACGAGTCGCCCTCATGCTCGAAAGCCATTTCATAAATGAAGTGCTTGGTTTTTGGATCGTCGCTGGGGCTAAATAGATTCCAAATTGCATTCGTGGTGGGAATGTTAATGCCCATCGGCGCGAAGTCGATGCGAGCAGTGATCGGCGCGAAGTGTTGCGCATCCTCGATGAACCCATAGATATCTTTAACGTCGATGTCGCAATGAATCGATAGCTTTGTACCGGCCGCATCTCCCTTCTTCTCGCCGGTACGCGGATCGGTTTCGCCAAGCGAGAAACCGCCAGTCATTGTTTCGCGAAAGCTGACACCTGGTTTTGTTTGTGCAGTCATCATGAGTGTCTCCGGTTGCAGCGGAAGCCCTGCGGCGGGCACCTCGCTTAGATATTGTTTGGCTTGCGCATAGCCCATGTCGATTAGACCTGCGGTGGTAATGCGATTGAGATAGAGTTCCGGATCGAGTGGCAACTCCGCGGCGGGCTTAATGAGATGTAACCTGATCGGACGCTTGTGGCCGAAAGGCTTTTCACCCTGACTGATGCGCGCGTTGATTTCATTGATACGCTCAAACTCATCAATCAACGAACCGTTAGCGCTCATCTCGATCATGTGAACATACTGGTTGAAAAATCCGGTCTTAAATTCAGGCGTGTTGTTGATAATCCAAAGCACCCACAATTCTTCAGCTCCGCGTTGAACTGCTTCAAGCAAATTTGCATCCTTGAGCCAAACTGAGTCGGTGTACCACACATCGCTTTTGCGAACCGGCGGCATGAATATCGGCAAACGCGGCGCCGGACGTGGTCCATGAGTGCACGCGATGGCAATGCTGTACTCGATGTACTTCCCGATCACCGTGTCGCGGTAATCAATGACGGTGATTACAAGTAAACCTTTGTTCCAAAGTCGCAAGGGGTAGATCTCGTTGCCGGGCAAAAGCGCGCGTGCCTTGTCAGCGTTAATTGAAAACGCTGCCATCAGACACGGCGAAGTGCGGCAATAAACTGGCAGGTGGAAAGGAATACCATCCACCAAAGAGTACCGACCGGATTGTGCTCGCAAGCGTTTGGGGATTCCCATTGCGCCTCCTTCACTTTGCTGCGGAGACATGGAGTCTCAGTGAGTCATTCAAAACAAAAAATCTCACAGGTTATGAAGGGCGGCTTGCCCCCGCTCCTGGCTGAATGGCATTTAACGAGCGGGCAAGCCGCCCTTCCCAACCTGTGAGATGCTGTAACTTGAATCATCTTCCGAACCGGTAGTGCTTCTGCGCCGCTTCTAATGCTTTTCATTGAGTGCCGCGAGGATGACGGGAAATGTATCTTTGGCTGCATTCTTGCCCATGAAAACATCGAGATGTCCATAGGCCGGAAAGATATGCAAACCATGAAAGTTTTTGTGTTGCTGGTTGAGCCACTCGAAAGTTTTCACCTGACTGTCGGGCAGAAAGCAGAAGTTTTTCGCGCCGGCAGTTAATACAAAACGGGCATCGGTCTGTGGTGGTTGCGCACAAAAATCGGCAGGTAGTTCTTTAAAGCCGTCCACCGAAATGAGATTGCCTTTGCGAACGCAACGCGCCATCTGTTTGAAGAAGGTTAGCGGCACGCTGGCAAATTCCTGCTTTAGCCATTCGTGCGTGTCGTTGTTTATGTTTTCGTGTCGCCACAGTGCAGGAAAGCCGGTGCCGTAAGTGAAGCTGACTTGTTTGCAAACCGCATTTTTGCACTCGTGGTGTGTTGCATTCACCAGCAACGAAACTGCCTTGGCCGTAAACGTTGGTGCGTGCAGGCCCCATTGCGGATTCAAATAATCCGTCAACAAACTCATGATGGGAACTGCTACATTTAACTTCGTCTCGGAAAACTTCGGCACCACCGGATGGAGCGTGACGGCGTTTGCGACGATCGTTTTGACCTGTGGTAAAAGGCCGGCAACCGCCGACATCATGAAACTCGTCGAGCCCTGACAGTGGATGATTGCTTTAACTTCGTCAGCGCCGGTTTTCTCGACAATCGTCTTGATTGCGGCAGGATGGTCATAAACAGCAGCCTTGTCGAGCGTCCATTCATTCGGCGGCAGGTCGATGCTGGCTCGCCAGTTTTCCAGCCAAACGTCGTAACCGTAATTGATCAACTCATCAACGATCGTGGTCTTTACGGGAGCGCGAAAGAGATTGGCTCGTACTCCCGCGCCATGGACCAGAATCACCGGGCCGCGCGTTGCCGGCTTCTCGCCCTGCACGTGGATGAGATTGCACTTGAAGCCGTCACCCGCGGTGAAGACAACAGTCGTTTCTTCAAACTTTGTCACGGCTGACTGATCCTGCCCGAGTTGTGACATGGTTTACTTTCTCTATTACTTCACTGACGATCGCTGACCGTCCAGTTGGCAAACAAATCGGGAGAACTCAGTGCAGAACCCCGACGCCTGGGGGTAGGTACCGGAGCTAGGTTCCACGCCAAATAAAGCATCCGAGTGGCCTTCAACCTTGGATGCCAACATCCGGTCGCTACCCCGAGGCGTCGGGGTTCTGCACTGATTGCACTTCACAGTTTTTAGCACTCCTTCTCAACCGGGATCGGCGCCGCTTCGGATGGCGGTCGCTTAATGGTAATTGGAGTTTCAATGAGTTCCGGCGTTCGCAAATCCACGTCGGCGGCATCGAAGTCGGAACCCGGTTCATCGTGAGCGCGCTTTCGCCAGTAGCGAGCAACCTTGGGAACACCAATGGGGTAAATCGTTAAATCGCCGTTAGCAGAAATTCTAATCCTCAGAAAGTTCTTCCAGTCTGGAATTGCTAATGACGAAAATGCTTCATTTGAGTGGCGATGAAAAATGTTTAGAGAGATGAAAAGATAGGTTCCCATAATCAGCGAACCAATGAGCCAGCCAAAAAGAAGCATGAATATCGCAGAAAAAACCAATTGACCCGGAGACTTAAAACTAAAACGCATCCATTCACTAAGCCAGGGATGCAGCAAAGAGACGCTGATGTAGGCGGCCGTCCAACCGATGACGAAAGTCGCCAGCAGGTGGGACAGACCATGAAAGCAGCCCGCGATTAGGCGATACGGTTTCGAGTGAGTATCAGTGAATACTAAGAACCCAATGAAAAGAGCGAGAATCCAAAACACTGCGCCGGGACTGATCATCGCCGTCGAAAGTGTGGTCTTTACTGCCTTCCCAAAATCCGTAAACCCAAAGGAGCCGACATCGGCCATGACGGTCCAGGCGGTAAGCACATATAGAATGGCCGTCAAAATACCGAATTTGGGATTAAGTAACGGAAACTTAAAATTGGACCAGCCTAGCTTTCGCGAAACCTCGGCTGGCGGATAACTTGCTCGCAGTTCGAAACCTCCGTCGAGTTTCTCAGCCGCTTCACCGTGAGTCGGATGCAAGAAAGCACCACCGCCTCCGGCAGTGATTTTTTGTACGTTGTCCGCTGATTCATAGCGGCGATAGTGATGCTCGTCACCCGCAATGAAAGCCACCACCCGCGCGCGGTCGCCAATAATTTTCTTTTCCAGGTAAGCCAGATTGTTCTCGTTGAAATTCGCGTCGTCTTTCCCGTAGAGCTTTGCATAGACCCAATGCGGTTCAGCGGTGCAGATAATCACGTGATCGCCGGGTTGCATGTGGGTGGCAACATCTCGGAAATAGTCGATCTGCGGGACGTCTATGTCCGAATCCAATTGCACATCCGTGCCCAGCAGCCACCAACGTCCCGGCAAATGGAGGGCGAAATAGCTGCGTTGCTGTTTCGTCTGCCAGCCGGCAAACCATCGCTTTTGACAAAACAGCCGGGAAAATGAAACGAGACTGTCGTACCAATCGTGATTGCCGGGAACGGCGTAAACGTGCGGATGAGAATCTCCCGAGCGATAGAGCGCTGTTTCGTAAGGCTGCACGAGTCGCCGTTGATATTCGGCGCGACTTGCCGTCGGGTAAACCTGATCTCCGCCAAAGATCAATATGTCGGCACGTTTCGTCGAGCGGTTAAGATCGTCCGGGTCAAATGGGTTTGTCAGTTCCAATGTGGGCTGCGCGATAAGGTATGCGAGCGTGTAAGTTGAATCCCAACCGTCCCCGACATCGCCGATGTAATCCAACCAGATTTCGTCGCGCAGTGGCTTACTGTCATCAGGGTTCGCTTGAGCATCGCGGCCAAGCTGGAAATCCCTCGTGTAGTCGTAATACTGATCGCTGCCGGGCGACAGTGCCTCCATCAGCCGGTAGTCGGAGTGACGACCGAACATCGTTGAGGTAACAACTCTCATTGCTGTCCGGGCGAGTTGACCCGGATTGTACCAGCCCACCATTGAGGCCGGATCGATGACTCGGAAACGCCAGATAAAGATTCGTTCACCCTTGGCGCCAAGTTGTTGGCTATCAAAGACGAAACTCAAATCCTGGTCCGTTTGAAATTTCTTCTGGTGCTTTTTGACGGTTTGAATGCGGATGCCCCATTGCTGGATAGAGCTGGGATTCCGTGTCATTGCGACGACGCCGTCGCCCGCGGTCTGCAGCCGAAAAACGTTCGGCCGGTTAGGAACCCGTTTTACCACCGGCGTTTCCGGAGAGTCTTCCACCGAAACTGAACGGTCGCTTTCGGTACCATTCAAGGAAAAGGTGAGCTCAGTTCCGACTGTGAGGGCCCCAAGGTCAGCGAGATAGGTTTCCGTGTTTTTCGTGATCTGCCTCGCGAGCTTGTAGGAAAACTCGGCAGTGAAACCCATATATTCGCGGGCGAACGACAGTGCGTCTTCGTGGGGTAGCGACTTGAAGCGTACTTCCATTGGGTTTGTCCTTCCGGCTGCGGGAATTCGCGGGCTTTTCCCGTGGGCATTTACATCAGATTCGCGCCGTAGGTATCAACGAGCTGACCGCCAAAGAAACGTGCAAACTTGAGCATCGCCTGCAAACGCTCAGTTAATCCTTTAGCGTTCGTCACCTGCATGGTGGTCATTTGTCGCATAAAAGATGCAACCGGGATGCGCAGGATTCCTTTGCCCAGTACCCGCCCTTGATCGTTCTCGCCTTCGTACAGCGTGATGTATAGCGTGGTGGTGTCGGACCAGCTATCAACCTGCGCTGCGTCGTGAATGGCTTTGAAGCCGTAGAAGTAATAGGTCTTACCGTCGACGGAAGAAAGCCTCATCTTGTATTGCATGCGCTTTGTTTCTACGTTTTCCCGATCGAGGAGAAAATAATTGAATTGCCCTTCAGTGACTGTTAGTGGTTGATTGGAGAGTGCGGGTGCCACCACGCTGCCGAGCATTGGCGATACGTAGTTTACGTCCTGGACTGTGCGCTCCAGGTCGTCGGAAATTATCGTAAGAATAAACTGGAATGGTGAGCCGTCCGCGCGACCCTGGTCTACGCCCCGTTGATACGCATCGTCAGCGTCATCAGTGACACTGGTTGAAAAATAGCCGCTCATACTTTCCGAGAACCTGACCCCGATTTTTGGCGGAAGCGTCGGAGCCTGCGGCTTCGATGGCAGTGCACAATCAAATTTCCATCGTCGGTCCTCCGCCATTATTGCGCAGCATCGTTCCGCTATAGCGGAAATGGTCAACAGGGGATTGACGCCTACTGGCCGCGGGATCACTGAGCCGTCGCTTACATAAAGGCTATCGTAGACGGTGGTGCCCTGTGTTCCGGAAAAGACCTGCCCCTTATGATTCACCACGCCCGTTTCGGCACTATCGGCCATCACGCAACCACCCAGGGGATGAACGGTTACCAGATCCTCGCCAGTGATCTTATTAGTAATAGGATCCTTCAGATACGTGCCGCCGAGAGCAACAGTCGCTTGTTTAAGTTTATCGCCGACTTTATGAAAAATAGGTTGGTGGCCCACGTTGGGCCAGTGTATGCGAAGCCGATCGTCTTCGAGCCTTAGTTGGCCCTTATCGTCGTCATGGGACATAACCAGGAAAGTCTGCGTGTTACGGATCGCACCGTGGTAAGCGCCGCGCACAAAACTCTCCAATTCGCGCGCGCGTTCCTGAATTCTGTCTTTCACCCCGGTGTCGGTATCTTTGCCGAGCAGCGCTGCCGCAGAGGAAAACAGTCCCGGTAAAAAAGCGGAGAAGGGTCCGGCAATAGAACCCTCTTCAATCACAAAGCCATCCGCCAGTGGCTGGTCCTTATGGCGCAGATCAACGATGCCCGTAATGCATGGACCAACCTTCTGTCTCACTTTGCCGTTATCGACAGGCGGCCGGTGGCCGAAACCGATGCCATTAATTTCGTCGTCGCAGTTGTATGCAAAGGCAAGCACATCGCCATTGCCGGTAAAGTTTTCGCCGACCCGATTAGAAAGCACGAGTTGCCCATTGTTCTTCGAGCGCAACAATACTTCCGTAGAACCCAGGGTGCCGGCTGCCAGCACGACGATCTCTGCACTAACAAACATCGTGGGTGCATCAAACTTCTCTCGTCCCGTGTTTACCAGTTGATAGTGGACCAGCCAACGATTGTCCTTACGCGATATATAGCGCACTGACACTTCGGTAAAGATTTCTGCGCCATGATTCTTCGCGTCAGGCAGGTAGTTCATCAGAACAGTGTTCTTGGCGCGATAATTACAACCGGTCATGCAATCGCCACAACCCACACAGGGATGCTGCTCGACTCCGACGTCGTTGAGGTTACCGGCAAACTCGGCGAAAGTTACGTTGATTGGCGGACGATAGAATGGCTGGTTCAAATATTCCGCGGACTTTTTTAGCGCTTTCAGTTTTTCAAGCGGAGGATACTCGTCGGGTTTGGACTCGTCGGGATAAGGTGACGGCTTCAGCATATCGCGGGCCCGTTTGTATCCGTCGTCCAGAATATTTGGCGTATCGCGAAACTGCCTGGGCCATTCCGGCAATTGGAAGACGCGCGGATCCGCCTGGAGCGCAACGTTCGCGTTGACCAGCGATGTGCCTCCCAAACCACAGCCGACAAAAACGTTGATCTCTTCGTTCATACGCAGGTCATAAAGGCCAGTGCGCGAGCCGGTGTGCAGTTTCGGTAAGTCAACCTGCACTTCGCGCACAGCCTCGGCTTCCGTATCGGGATACTCGCCATTCTTTATCAGTTGATGTTTAGCGTCGAAGTCGCCTGGCTGGAACTCTTTGCCGCGTTCAAGTAGGCAAACTTCCTGACCAGCACGAGCCATGCGCGACGCAGTAATACCGCCGCCGTAACCAGAACCGACGACTATGATTTGGTAGTGACTCTTGAGGCGCTCGATGGGTGACGAAAGACGAGCCATGAAGTGGCTCCTTTCTGAGGAAATGAGTTTTACGCGTCGGGATGCTCAGGTGTGAGCTGAGCTACCGCTGGCTGTTAAAGAAATGCTGCGAGAAAACTTTGCCAGCTAAAAATCGAATCCTTGCGTTGACTGAGGCGTTATATGCCAGAACCCTTGCTATGGTCAATAGAAAACCTAGCAGATTCGGATGTCCGATAAGCTTTAGCTTGTCGTGACGCTGCGACAAACTAAAGGAAGCTCTGATCAAGTGGCTTCGACGCGTAGCCTCGGCGTGAATTTAGCCCGGTCTTTCAAGGCCAGGAAGAGGAGTCAACAAACCAGGCCGCGTCGCGTTAGCGACGCCTGAAACGGGGCAGATTCAACCGTCGCTACGCGACGAGGATCACCATGACCTGGTCCCGGCGTTAAAACGCCGGGCTAAATTCATACCGACGCTACGCGTCGAGGACACTTGATCAGACCTTTCCAAAGTTTATCGGACATTTGCAGCGAGCCTGACCACAGTATTTAGAAAACCCGCGGTCCTTCCCTTAAAGGGAAAAGCCGCGGGTGCCATTTCTCGAACTAACCTGGAAATTATCTGAATCTAAAAAGGAATGTCGTCGTCCGCCATGTCCGGCTGTTCGGTCACAGTAGCGCCGCCTGCGGCGGCCGCTCGCTCCAGCGGCGGTTCTTCACCGCGGCCCCCACCAATAAACTGCATGTCGGTTCCGTGCACTTCCAACGTGTGGCGCGCCTTGCCGTCACGATCGGTCCACTCTTCGACGCGTAACCGTCCTTCTATGTAAACCGGCCGGCCCTTTGTCAGATACTGCGACGCAGTTTCTGCCTGGCGTCCCCAAAGGGTAATGCGAAACCAGGTCGTTTGATCCTGCATCTCGCCGGACTTGTCTTTGCGCCGCTCGTTTGTCGCCATGCTGAAACTGCAAACCGGCGTACCTTGCGGCGTGTAACGCAGCTCGGGATCGCGGCCAAGGTTGCCGACAAGAATCACTTTGTTGAAGGACATGAGGGGCTTCTCCGTTTTTTTTAGATAGGGAACTCGCGCGTATCCTACTTGCGCATCAAGTGACGGTCAAGTAGCGGTTCCAAACGGGCGATCTCATTGCTGATGCAAGAAATGCAGCATCGCGTTTGCCGGACAACTTCTGATAGACTACTCGCTGAAAACTTGCTCTCTGGAAGCCGCAACATCGGATGAATTCCAAGGTTTACATAGAAACATTTGGCTGCCAAATGAACGTGGCCGACACGGAACGCGCCTTAACCGGCTTGCGAAAAGCCGGTTACGAGCTTACCTCCGCGGCCGCCGAGGCTGACGTTGTGCTATTGAACACTTGCTCAGTTAGAGAGCGAGCGGAACGAAAAGTTTTCCGCCGCGTAGGTGAACTGCGAAAATCGCCCCGCCGTCCAGTGATTGGGGTGATGGGTTGCGTAGCGCAATTGGACGGCCCCACCCTTTTTCAAAAAGCATCCGCCATTGATTTGGTCATCGGCACTCAGGCGACGGATCGCATCCCAACGTTACTAGCGCGAGTTGCCGGCGGCGAAAAATCCGTCATCGATTTGGATGACCGACGAGAGTCTGAGGTATGGGACGTTTCCCCGGCTGAGCGGCGCTCCCCTTATGTAGCGTTCGTTCCCATCATCGAGGGCTGCAATAAATTCTGCTCATTTTGTATCGTTCCGTACTCACGAGGTCGCGAGAAGAGTCGCAGCGGAACCGAAATTGTCGCCGAAGTGAAAGAGTTGCGCGCGCTGGGCTACAAAGAAGTACAACTAATCGGCCAAAACGTTAACAGCTACCGGCCAAAATCCGACGATGGACTTGAAGGTTATGCGGGTGCAACTCCGTTCGCTCGCTTGCTGCGCGCCGTTGCGGCGACGGAAATAGAGCGAATCAAATTTACAACATCATTTCCCAGAGACTTTCATCCTGATATAGTGTCCGCGATTGAAGAGTGTCCCAACCTGTGCAACTGGGTTCATTTGCCGGTCCAATCGGGAAGTGACCGCATATTGAAAGCAATGCGCCGAGGCCACACAGTGGCCGACTATTTGCGCCGCGTTGAGACAATCAAAGGCTCGACACGCAGTCTGGCACTGACGAGCGATATCATTGTCGGCTTTCCCGGCGAAAGCGAAGAGGATTTCGAAGATACAATGCGGCTGGTGCGCGAGTGCGAATTCGACGGACTTTATATCTTCAAATACTCCAAACGAACTGGGACGCCGGCCGAAAAACTCGATCACACGGTTTCTGATACTGAGAAAACTGAGCGCTTCCTTGCGCTTGAGGAGTTGCAGATTTCGCTTCAGGACAGAATCTATAGCAATCACGTCGGTCGCGCGCTCAGCGTGCTGGTTGAAAAAGAGAGTGCAAGATCGAACGATGATATGGCCGGGCATTCGACCTGTAACAAAGTAGTAAACTTTAAGGGTAAGGCAACTCAGCGCGGCTCGATAGTCGATGTTTTGATCTCAGAAGCCAAACCAAACAGTTTGTATGGGGTGGCGGTCAGCGGGTGATGTTTTTCTCCCTCTCCCTTTTGGGAGAGGGTCGGGGAGAGAGTTTTGTGTGCGGTAAGCTTCGCACCCTCCCCCTAACCCCTCCCAAAGGGAGGGGAAGAAACCACGCAAGTTCAAAGAGGGTGTTCTTGGGCAGGCTTATGGAAATTGAAGTAAAAATTCGGGCGCTAATGATGGACCCCAACAGCGGCACTCCCATCGTCATTCTGAAGGACGTTGACAGCGATACGATGTTGCCGATTTGGGTGGGCGCTTATGAGGCTAATGCCATCGCGCTGGAAATTGAAAAGATTGCGCCGCCGCGTCCGATGACTCATGACTTGTTGCGCAATCTCATCATTGAGTTAGGTATTCAAGTCGAGCGGGTGGTAGTTACCAGTTTACGCGACAACACTTTTTTTGCTGTTATTGAAATGCGCATGAGTGACGGAAATCGCATGGTGCTCGACTCGCGGCCATCAGATGCGATTGCACTCGCGCTACGCGCTGACTGTCCGATCTATGTCGACGCTGAGGTGATTAAAGCTTCGCGTAATACCTTGCCGACGGAAGAAGAGGGTGGGGAAGAGACAAGTTTAAGCGAAGAAGAGTGGCCGGATGTAATCGGCGAAGCCGGCGATTTACCGATGTGAACCGTTGCTGTTAACCCCAGAGGTTTCCTGCTGAATGCCGATGTATAGCGAATGATAATTGCGATCGCAAATCAAAAAGGTGGGGTGGGAAAAACTACCACCGCCATCAATTTGGCTGCCGCATTCGCCAGACTGGGTAAGCGTGTCCTCCTGCTCGATCTGGATCCACAGGCAAATAGTTCCATCTCTTTTCTTGATCCACTCTCCATCGAGCGATCCGCGTATGAATTAATGACTGACGGGCTGGCGCCGGTAGAACAAACGGTTTACCGCACACCGGTCGAAGGACTGGACATAGTTCCCGCGCGCATCAATCTGGCGAAGTTGGAATCGAAGCTGGTTGGCGATTTCGACGCGCCTTTTCGGCTGAAAGATCGATTGGCGCCGTTCCGCGAGCAGTATCCGGTTATTGTCATTGATACGCCGCCGACTCTGGGGCTCATTACCGTGAATGCGCTGGTTGCCGCGACGCATGTGCTGGTCCCGATTCAGTCGTCATACTTTGCGCTAGAGGGCACTGATGACTTGCTCGAGACAATAGAAAAAGTTAAGGCGCGGCCTAATCCTAACCTGGAATTGCTGGGTGTGCTGGTGACCCTTCACGATAAGCGCACTACGCTGGCACGCGAAGTTCATGAACAAATTAAGAAAGTTTTTGGACCTAAACTTTTTGAGACTGTTATAACAAAGAGTGTGCGGCTGGAAGAATCGCCCGCTTACAAAGAAGCAATTTTTAGTTTCGCTCCTAATTCGTCTGGCGCGATCGAGTATGGAAATCTATGTGAAGAGGTAATGAGCCGTGTCTAAAAGGGGACTGCCGACAGGATTGCAGATGCGCCACGATGCCCACTATGTTGAGGAGCTGACGCAGCACCAGCCGGCCGCGGTGGGCCGGATGATTCCTATCGATAAGATTGATCCGAATCCGGAACAGCCGCGTTCCGAGTTTGGCGACTTAACAGAACTCACCGCGTCTATTGCCGATAAGGGCGTGCTTGAGCCGCTGCTGGTGAAACCATCACGCTCCACCGGCAGGTGGATGATCATCGCCGGGGAGCGACGTTATCGCGCCGCGCGCGCAGCAGGGTTGACGGAATTGCCATGCGTCGAAATGGAAGTGGACGAAGGGACCGTTGCGGAGATCGCGCTGATCGAGAATATGCAACGCAAGGATCTCACCGTCTGGGAGGAAGCTGACGGCTTATTGGCGTTGTGCGAAAGATTCGGTTATACGCATGAAGAGGTGGCTCGCAAAGTAGGGAAGAGCAGAAGCACGGTCACCGAAGCCCTATCAATAGCGGGCATTCCCGCCGACGTTCGCGATATTTGCCGGCAAGCAGACGTTTCCGCCAAATCGGTGTTGCTGCAAATTGTGCGACAACCGGATGAAGCAGGAATGCGGCGACTGGCGAAGGAAATAACTTCGCGGGGATTAACGCGTGAAGATGCAAGGGAAGTAAGACGACAGGAAATGGGTCCGCGTGTCACCGCGGAAGCGAAACCCTATACGTTCAAGTATGCCTCGCCAAACAAGGACTTCAGTCTCGAGATTCGTTTTAAGCGATCAAAGGTTAATCGTGGCGACGTCGCGCAGGCGCTCAGGTCAGCAGCAAAGAATATTGACAGTGACAATCACCAGCCGGACTGAAGTCCCGCCCTCACACTCAGACAACCTTTACAAAAAGTCCGACCGGGGTCGACGCGGCGCGATCTCATTAGCACCGTGGCTTCAGCCCGGTGACGACGGTCGGTGATCAAAGAACCGTCTAACCGTTTCAAAGGTTTCTGCGTGCGGGTAAACCGTTAAAACGGTACCGTTAAAACGGTTGAGGGAAGCGGGACCCTCTTTAGCACCGGCTGAAGCCACGGTGTTAATGAGATCGCGCCGCGTGACGAGTGTTACGTGAACGCTGTAACGGTATGGGCGCTGCCAACGCAAGGATTGTTAACCAACGCTTTCTCATCTTGAAGCAACACTCTTCTTCTTTTGAGCAGCTGCACGTTTCTGAAGACCCTTTGCCCAGCGCTCGAGCGTAGGCTGAATAGGCTTAAAGAGGCGTGCGCGGAATGTGTGCTTCTTTTCATTCCAGATCTTGAGCTGCTTCTCGGTATAAGTTCTCACGGCAGGTTCGAGCTGGCCCTTCTTAAGCGAATGCTTTAGCGTGAAATGATAGTGCTGGCCGACCAATGAGAACAGAGTGGCAACCAGGTTTCCTTTGAACGATATCCGCGGAATGATTCTTTTATGCGCAGGTTTATTAGCGGGTAGCAGAACCCCTATCGCGAGCTCCAGCCACGCACCCTTTGGACCTTGCCGTGGGTGATAAAGGCCCGGGAGTTCGGTCGCCTGAAAGGAGCCTCTTAAGCGAGGCTCGGAAATGAACTCAACCAAGCGTATGCGTTCTAAGCCGCGTGTATGTTCGCGAGGGAGGCCATCAAACGCGCTCTCAATGTTCTTTAAGGTATCCGCCGGTAACTTGCGCTCGACCTGGTTCTCGATTTTTATGGCCACTAGATATTCCTTCAAGCATGAAATGGATGACGTATTAGGAGGGGCAACTCTAAGCGGCGTCAGTAGAGACGGTCAAGCGCGCTCCTAGCAGGTCATCACTTCACGACCGCACCGAGTCGCATCCGAAGCAACAACGCAGTCGGAAAGTGACAACTCACGGAGAAGCGTACGAACCCGGGTCTCCTCAGACCGGGCCGCCTAAAAGGGAACGCTCAATCCCTTGAGTACGGCTTTAAGCCCTTCATGCCTGGTAAAAACCGCTTATATTGGGTGCGTCTGATAATATATATTATGTAGGAACTCGGGGTAAGTTGCGGGCATGCTACCGGGCCGTCCGTTGCTTCAGCCGTCGAGGCAAGTAGCTTTCGGAGCACGCCCGATCTGCACTGATGGCCGTGCTGAACTATCGTTATCAGACACCCTCGCTCGGACCTGCCGAGCCGAAAGGGCCTCAGAGGAAGCGGAGTTGGTTGACATGATGGCGCCTTTGCCAGTTACATGTTCGCCGCATTCACGTCAACGCCAGTGCCATGCATAATTCGTCACGATTCACATGAGGCTTCGCGTTTATATCGCCCTCGCGTTAGCCACTGCTTTGGTCGGGTCGTGCGGGCGCAACGCCAGCCCAACGACCTCGGCGTTGACGGTCTCAGCGGCCGCCGACTTGACGCCGGCCTTTGAAGAGATCGGCAAAATGTTTGAGCAGGAGTCAGGCATCAAGGTAACCTTTAACTTCGGCTCCACCGGACAACTGGCCCAACAGATCGAACAAGGGGCTCCGGTTGACCTTTTCGCTGCCGCGAACGTCTCCTTCGTTGACGAATTGGAAAAGAAGAAGCTTATTCTGTCGGAGACGAAGGCCTTATATGCGCGCGGGCGCATTACGCTCTGGACACGCAATGACAGTCCCCTGCGACTTGAGCGCGTTGAAGATCTCGCTCGGCCCGAAGTGCGCCGTATTGCCATTGCCAACCCCGAACACGCACCCTATGGCATGGCGGCGCGTGAAGCTATGCAGGCTGCTGGAGTTTTTGATCAAATTAAAGCCCGGCTGGTATTCGGCGAGAACATTTCTCAGACGCTTCAGTTCGCCGAATCCGGAAATGTCGATGCGGCAATCGTCGCCTTATCTCTCAGTTCGCAGAGCAATGGCCGTTGGGTGCTTATCCCTGAGGCGTTACATAAGCCGCTCAACCAGGCGTTGGCAGTCATCAGCGGCACACACCACCAACCTGAAGCGCGCCGCTTCGCCGCCTTCGTCAACAGTGAGAAAGGCCGACCCGTGATGCGTAAGTATGGCTTCATTCTGCCGGGCGAGGAGCCGGTCAAATGAATTGGTCGGCTCTAATTCTTTCGCTGCAAGTAACTATCCTGGCGACCAGCGTGCTTTTTGTGATCGGGTTGGCGCTGGCCGTGGTGCTGGCGCGCTTTAAGTTTCGCGGACAAATCCTGCTTGAAACGATCATCTTCTTGCCATTGGTGCTGCCGCCGAGCGTGATCGGCTATTTCCTACTGCTCACCCTGGGGCGTGGCAGTCCAATCGTCGAGTGGTTTCATGTGCGACTTTTATTTACCTGGACCGCTGCAGCGATCGCATCGGCCGTAGTCGGCTTGCCTTTGATGGTCCAGGCAGCGCGAGCAGCGATTGCGAATGTTGATCCAGTTCTTGAGAACGCGGCACGTACCCTTGGCTCTTCGGAGCTGGAGATACTGTGGCGCGTGACGCTTCCGCTCGCACGACGCGGCGTCATCGCGGGATTAATCCTGGGCGCGGCGCGGGCGCTCGGTGAGTTTGGCGCGACGTTGATGATTGCCGGCAACATCCCGGGCCAAACGCAGACGTTGCCGCTGGCGATCTACGACGCGGTGCAAGCAAGGCGCTACGAGCAGGCAAACATAATGGTATTAATGATGACCTCGCTGGCCTTCGTCGGTCTGTGGTGTGTGCGGCAACTTGAACAACCCCGCCACCGCCAGCGCACAGACTTGGGGTAAGCAATCGTGATGAAAGTCAACCTTCCGCGCCTCAAAATAGATATCGAAAAGCGACTCGACACGTTCACGCTGCGTGTGCAGATGGAGATCGGCGAAGAGATACTCGTGCTGTTTGGTCCTTCAGGAGCGGGCAAGACACAAACGCTAAATGCGATTGCGGGATTGGTGACGCCAGACAGCGGTGAGATCACGCTCGGTGACGCTGTGTTCTTTCGCGGTTCAAAAAATTCTTCAAAAAATGGTCATGCTGTAAACCTGGCAGCGCGCCAGCGACGCGTCGGCTATGTTTTTCAACAATATGCGTTGTTCCCTCACCTGACAGCTTTAGAGAACGTTGCCTTCGCTTTGTGGCGCCAGCCCGACGCGCGCGAACGTGCGCAAGAGTTGCTCGGTCGTATGCACCTAAAGGAGTTGGGGAGCCGCTACCCGGATGAACTGTCGGGTGGACAACAACAGCGCGTGGCGATCGCGCGGGCAATGGCAATGGATCCGCGCGTATTGCTAATGGACGAGCCTTTCTCCGCGCTCGATGTAGCGAGGCGGAAGCAACTCCATCAGGACCTGGTCACGCTGCAAAAGGAAGCCAACTTGATGGTGATTTACGTTACCCATAACCTCGTCGATGCCTTCGCGGTCGGACATCGACTGGCGATAGTTAACGAGGGGCGAATCGAGCAGATCGGTTCGCCGCAGGATGTTTACCGCCATCCGGCGAGCCCGGCGGTGGCAGAAGTGCTGGGGATTCCTGCCCTGGATACCACGATGTCCGATAAGCTTTAGCTAGGGACTGGAGGTCAGTGCCACCACGCGGTGGCGGGTGGGGTCTGGTGCCGAACAAGATCTTTGGGCAAAACCCGGCTTCGCGCGTCGTTTGTCGCGGCGTTACGACAAGCTAAAGCTTATCGGAAATCAAACTGACCACTACACCAGAAGCGGTAGTGTCCCAATCTGAACCCGTAGTACACAAACTCTGGCACGATCTTTGTTCCGCCTAACTATTCCAAAACATCCCGAGGTTGTGATATAAACCGCTTCACATGAGCACCACTACACTAATAATCATCATCGTCGTAGTTCTGCTACTCTTTGGCGGCGGCTACGGCTATTCCCGCCGTGGGCGATAAGAGTTACCCCACCGCTGGAATCAGGTGAAACTGTGCGCGTTCTCGGAGTGAGTGCCGGGACGCCCAGTAGTGTCTTAATCTGAAACCCCTCTGCGTGGTCTGCCTCACAATTCCAACCAACGTTCTAATTTCAGATTAGGACACTACCTCCAGAAACCTTACCCCACTACCCAGAAGCCCCTTTCCTTGACACTGTTTAAGCCTGACTGTTACATTACGCGGTCTTTTTGCCATCTCGATTATTTCCTATTGTTTGCAAAGGAGTCTTCTTGAGTACTGAATCAGGTTTCTTGTTTACCTCGGAGTCGGTCACTGAGGGCCATCCGGACAAAATCTCCGACGCAATATCAGACGCAGTTTTAGACGCAGCCTTGACCGAGGATCCAAGGGCGCGGGTCGCTTGCGAAACACTCGTGACCACCGGCCTGGTGGTTATCGCTGGAGAAATCACGACTGAGGCGCGCATCGACTATGGTCGCGTGGCGCGTGATGCAATCAAAGAGATTGGTTACACCAGGGCCAAGTATGGCTTTGACTCGGAAACTTGCAGCGTCTTGTCGGCGATTGACCGGCAGTCCCCAGACATCGCGATGGGCGTTGATACGGGCGGCGCCGGCGACCAGGGCTTGATGTTCGGGTTCGCATGCAATGAGACACCGGAGTTGATGCCGCTGCCCATTCAGCTGGCGCACATGCTCGCCAAACGGCTTTCCGAAGTTCGCAAGTCCGGCGAACTTCCCTATTTGCGGCCTGACGGAAAATCACAGGTAACGATTGAGTACCGCGATGGCCGGCCGTTTCGAGTGGAAGCGGTGGTGATTTCGTCTCAGCACAGTCCTGACGTTGAAAACGATCAGTTGCGCGCGGAGATTCAGGAAAAAGTGATCAAGCACACTGTTTCCGACGAGCTGCTTGATAAAGATACCAAGTATCACATTAACCCAACGGGAAGGTTCGTGACTGGTGGACCACAGGGCGATGCGGGCCTGACTGGAAGAAAGATCATCGTTGACACCTACGGTGGCTACGCTCCGCACGGTGGCGGCGCCTTTTCCGGAAAGGATCCCACGAAGGTTGATCGCTCCGCTGCATACATGGCGCGCTACGTGGCGAAAAATATTGTGGCGGCCGGCCTTGCTGATCGATGCCAGGTGCAGCTCGCCTACGCGATCGGCGTCGCCGATCCGGTGTCGGTTAACGTTGAAACGGCGGGGACGGGTCGCATCTCAGAGCATGCACTTGCCAAGCTGGTGCGCGATCATTTTGAACTAACGCCGCGCGGGATCATCGAGTCACTCGACCTGCGCCGGCCAATCTACAAAGCAACCGCTGCCTATGGTCACTTCGGCCGCGATGGTTTTAGTTGGGAAAAAACCGATAAAGCTGAAGCGCTTCGAACCGCTGCCGGCATTTAAGTTATTTCGCCGGCGGATCTATTAACTAACAATTCTTAAAAAGGACAAAGCAATAATGAGTGCAACCCGCGAAGTTGAGTTTGACGTGAAGGACATTGGCCTGGCCAAGCAAGGCAAGCAACGAATTGAATGGGCCGAGCGAGAGATGCCCGTACTTCGCTTGATTCGTGAGCGCTTTGGGGATGAAAAGCCGCTGAAAGGTGTTCGCATAGTAGCTTGCGCGCATATCACCACTGAGACAGCGAACCTCGCGCGCGCCCTACAAGCCGGCGGTGCAGAAGCTGTGCTGATTGCCTCTAATCCCCTTTCAACTCAGGATGATGTTGCTGCTTCACTCGTGTCCGACTGGGGTATTCCGGTTTATGCAATCAAAGGCGAATCAACCGAAACCTACAATCGTCACGTGCGCACCGCTCTCGATTTTCATCCCGAAATTATTATTGACGACGGTTCGGACGTAGTGGCAACGCTGCTTAAGGAACGCGGTGATCAGGTTAAGGAATTGATCGGATCGACTGAAGAAACAACCACCGGCATCCAGCGTCTTAATGCAATGGAAGCGGCGGGCGTTTTGACTTTTCCGACAATTGCCGTGAACAACGCCCAGACGAAGCACTTCTTCGACAACCGGTATGGCACCGGACAATCGACGCTCGACGGCATCATTCGCGCGACCAACATTTTGCTGGCCGGAAGAAACCTTGTCGTGATTGGTTATGGCTGGTGCGGCAAAGGAGTTGCGCTGCGCGCCCGCGGCATGGGTTCCAACGTTATCGTTACCGAGGTGGATCCCATCAAAGCGGTGGAAGCAGTGATGGATGGTTTTCGCGTAATGCCAATCGCCGAAGCTGCGGCGTTGGGCGACATATTCGTTACTGTAACCGGTAATCGCCACGTGATTGATCGCGAGCATTTTGAAAAGATGAAGGACGGCGCCATCGTCTGTAACAGCGGACACTTCGATCTTGAACTCAATCTGGTGGCGTTGCGCGAGTTGTCAGCCGAAGCAACAAGCGTCCGCCCGTTCGTTGAAGAGTACAAGCTTAAATCAAACGGCAATCGGGTGATGGTGCTTGGTGAAGGGCGCTTAATCAACCTTGCTGCCGCAGAAGGCCATCCCGCGAGCGTGATGGATATGAGCTTCGCAAATCAGGCCCTGTCGGTTGAGTACCTGGTTAAGAAGAAAGGTGAACTCAGTCCCGGCGTCCATCTGTTGCCACCGGAAGTGGACACAGAAATCGCCAGCTTGAAACTGAAAGCGCTCGGTCTTTCGATAGACACGCTCACAGCGGAGCAACTCGAATACATTTCCAGTTGGGAAACCGGCACCTAACAGAAGAACCAACGGAGTTCTGAAGCAGTTCAGATGTCCGATAAGCTTAGTTGTCGTAACGCAGCGACAAACCAAAAGCTTATCGGACATTTTTCAGGTGCGGATTCGAGAAAGAAAATAGGTCCCTGCCGCGGCAAATATCACGGGTGGGGACCAGGCGGCAACCTCAGGCGGCAACAACGCATGGTTTCCCAGTTGCTGAAAACCGCCCCCCATTGCCCAATAAGCAATACTCACTCCGACGGCTACGACCAACGCCACCATCGCTCCCCTTCTGCCGAATGCCAGCGCCAACGGCATTCCGATAAACGCCATTACGATAACGCTAAAAGGATTGACGTACTTGCGTTGGAGCGCAAGGGCGAGTGCCGAAACGTCGCTCCCTCGTTGTTTAGCCGTGCGCAGATAGCCTGCGAGGGCGGTCACGCCAAGCTGCGAGGGCTTATCAACCGTCGGCCTGAAAACGGCGGGGGGTTCGACCTGCACCAGTTCAGCATCGGCTACTGGCTGACGTTCCACCACCATCCCTCGCAGGTTAACGGTTTCTGCTTGTTTAACGAGCAATTGGTTGTTACTGGTCCACACGCCTGTCTCTCCGATCATAACCCGACTTAGGTGCACGCCTTCATCATCCAGTTCGAAAATAATCGGTTGCTGCAAGACCTCACGAGGGTCGTCAAATTCATAGGAATACAGACGCTTGCTTTCGACGGAGGCCAGCCACTGGCGTCCGCTGCCGGTAATTGCGCGCGGCTGACCCCCGCGAATCCGAGCGCGCAACGCCTCCTGCTTTACGTTAGCTGACGGCATCAAGTGTTCCTGAACCAGCCACGCGCCGGCGGCCGCCGCGATCGCAAACAGCAATCCGGGAATCATCAGGCGATAAACGCTTTGACCCGAGGCCCACCAGGCAACCGCTTCGCTGCGGCGGGCCAGGAGTGCGTAAGTGATCAAGACCGTAATCAACATGGTTGCGGGAAACAATTCCACTGCGACCAACGGCAGGAGGTAGAGCAGGTATCTGACGACGATGCCCGCCGGCACATGATTCGTTCCGATAAAACGCCAGAGTTCAAATAGCGTAAAAATAAGAAAGATAGAAACCAAAGAGACAAAAGCGACGACAAAACTCGCTGTCAGGGTGCGAAACAAACTCGTATCCAACAAACTCGGAAAACCGGAACGGGCACCGACAGTCTGCTCAGTTACAGTGGAACTTGGTGCAACATCATCCCGTGGTGCGCTTCGCTTGAACCTGTTTCCCAGGCTGATTGCCGGAAGCCGGTTGAACATGAGCAAGAGCAAACTAAAAATGAGAATTACAGCTGAGGCCAGCCATAATCCGACCACTGCCGGGACTGCATTGCTTCTAGCCATGGATTCACCGAGCAGAGAAATCAGGTAGTAGATAACAACCACACATATCGTCAGCAAAACGCCCGCGCCTCTTCCGCCCCGTCTTACGCGCAAGCCGACCAGTCCTCCAAGAAATGCAAAAAGAAGCGGCGAAACAGAAAGCGCCAAACGGCGGTGTAATGTCCTTTCGCCTTCCCCTCTTTCCTTTACATCGGCTGAATGGATTTGCTGTTGTAAATCCGTCCAATTCATTTCCTCGCTCTGAATTTCTTTTTCAGTTAGCGTCTGTAACAGTGCCGCGCGGCCGGTGTTAACGGCGAGTCTTAACTGATCGAGATGTTCAACGACGTAGGAGCTATCGTTGCTATCCGGGCGCGGCAACTTCAAGGCAAGGGCGTCGCTTAGAACCAACTCCGATTTGTCAGCGGAAGAATCAATACGCCCTTCTCTCGCAGTTACAATCCGAGTAGACCCGTCGCCCTGTTGCGCGTAGATGAAAACGCGCCCCCACGTGCCCCGCACCTTGTCGCCGTCTCTAACGTAAATAACGTAACCGGGAAGTTCGGTGTTAAAGGTCCGAGGTTCGACTGGCGACTCGAGTTTCTTAAGTGCTCCCTGAATAACAACTCGGCGCAGGTCGCGAGCAGCTTGTGGCGCTTCCTTCAGATGTAAGTAGGTTGTCCCCGCCGTAGCGATCGCGCCGATAAATAGCGCCGGCCACAACAGAGTCCAGGTGCCAACCCCGGCTGCGCGCATCGCGATCACTTCGCTATCGCTGCCCATTCGCGAAAAACCAATGATGATGCCCGCCAGTACTGCAACCGGCAGAGTCAGGATCAAAACGTTGGGAAGAAGGGCCGCGGCAATCTCGCCGGCGAGGTCCATCGGCAGGTCTGCATATACAGCAAGCTCCGAAAACCGCCCAGCCTGCTGGGTGAAAAGAATCGCTGACAGCAGGGCCGCAGAAAGCAACACATAAGGTATCGCCTCAAGGACGATGTATTTTGGTATTAACTTTGGAGCGGTCATTTATTCAAAGTGCGTGGACTCGCCTAATTACGACTCATTGAAAAGTTGGACGTAGGCGCGGTTGCCTCTCCAGCACGCGGCCGATCATCTGGTGGGTAAGCTCGGCAAATTCGCGGCGCACAATATCCGAAACCTCATGTGATGCTTTAACAAATGACTCCGGTGCCAGCTTTTGCGTGGCCCGCAATTGAGATTGTAGTTTTCCGGACAAGGCGCTGCCGGGACCCTGACTGCATCGCCGGCACCGTAGAACAAGATCCAGATTCAGAAACGCGGCATTCGCTTCGTTAAACTCCTGATGGCAATCGCCGCAGCGGCGAATGTCCGGAAGGTATCCCTGCAGTTTCAATAGCCAGATCTCAAAATACCTAAGCACAACCTGCAAGTCATCGGGCGATTGAGAAATAGCTTCAAGGCAAGCCTTCACCATACGGAAGAGGTTGTCGTTGGCCTCGTGTGGTGGCGAAAACTCAATGACCAGGTCGCCCATGTATGCGAGGCCCGTAAGCGTTTCCGCCTGGCTTGAAAGATCAAAATGCGACTTAAGAATCTCTGCGCTGCGCACCGAAACGAGCTCATGGTTTTCCTTTTCGTAGTAGGTGAGTTTGTTGAGGGTGAAAGGCTCGAGCGCAGCGCCGAAGCGGCTCTTTAGTTTTCGGCAACCCTTGGCAACACCGCGAACGACACCGGCCGCATGGGTTAAAGCTACGACGATCTTGTCCGCTTCGCCGAAGTTATAAGTACGCAGGACCAGTGCCTCAGTCTCAATAATTGCCATTCTTACTTGCCGCCGGGCACTAGAAAGGAAGGAAATAGAGAATCCAACTCAATACGAGTCCAATGGCCATGAATTCAACGAATACTTTAAGTCCGTAAGTAACTCGGTCCCTCGTCGTGTCTTTGGCCACGGTGCCGAATACAACTGCCGCCAGCACGGCGAACACGGTCATAACTAAAAAGTGTCTCACACCTTCCTCCCCGCCGCGATATCGAAGGCGTCGAGCATGGCGAGATAATTCAACAAGCCAGCTACCAACAGAAAGGTGTTTCCATACTCATAAGTGGCGCGCGCAGCGTGGGCGGGATCGTCAGCAAAGCCGACGCCGAAAACCCACGAGACGATATATAGAATCCCTGATCCGAGATTCGCAATCATTGGAGGCAGTTGCAACAGAGACGACAAGCCCTGTTCAGTGCCGCTGACGATAAACAGGTGCCCACCCATCCAAAGTCCGCCAAGGAAACTAATCCAGACTGCGCCTCCCAAAAGCGACGCGCGAACCCATCGTCCCTGCAACAAGTGACCAAGGCCCGGTACTAACCAAGCCGCAATTCCCATAAGCCAGGCGTGCGCCGAAGCGCTTTCCCGGTTATCAAATTTTCCAGCATCTGCCCTACTCAAATTACGTCCTCCAACCGTGATCCATTGTTTCGTAGCAAACCTCTATGCCTAAGGTTCTGGTTTAGCTGTAAGGCATCGCTTGGCCGTGTGGTGGTCCATCTGTTCACTCAGGACTTTAACCATCGGCGCGCCGACCCTTAACAACGCACCTTAACTGATGCTCAGTACAGCAGAAACTGCTCACGTAGTTTCTTAAACTCCGCCAGCCCCGGTTCCCAGTTTTCCCGCAGCTTACTGACCGTGGTTCCCTCTTCGAATGCTTCCCTGATCTTCGTGGTACCCGCAATCACGTCAAACGGGTTTCTATCGAAAACATATTCATACGGCGGCTCCTTCCAACGGAAGCCTTCCGGATATAAATCATGTGCGACCTTAACCATGGTAAGGCCCGTCGTCACTGGTTCAAACTCGTCCCGGTTATTAACGTGAATCTGCACGCCGCCGCAACTTGTGCCTGCGTGCTTCTGAAACGTGGGACGAAAAATACAGCTGCGAAAGTAAACGCCCGGCAGCTTAGCATCGTTAAGCTGTGCCGCATATTCTTCTGAAATTATGTATGGCGCTCCTACCAGTTCAAATGGTCGCGTCGTTCCCCTGCCCTCCGATATCTGCGTGCCTTCGAAGTGAACAGTGCCAGGAAAGACTGTCGCAGCGTCTATCGTCGGCATGTTGGGCGAAGGCATCACCCAGGGCGCGTCTGTTTGATCGTGCCAGAACTGGCGGTCCCATCCATGCATGGTCAGCACTTCCAGCTCACAGTTGATTCCAAAGTGTTCATTAAACAATCTTGCCAACTCGCCCAGGGTCATGCCGTGACGCGTGGGAATGGGAAACAGTCCAACAAAAGACGCCTGTTCGGATTCAAGGACGTTACCCGCTACATCTCGGCCATTGATTGGATTTGGCCGGTCGCAAACGATTACTTTTTTTTCAAACTTGCGAGCTGCTGCCATGCAATTGGCCAGAGTGTAAGCGAATGTATAGATGCGGCAGCCGACGTCCTGCATGTCAAAAACCAGCACATCGAGATCTCGAAGCATGCTTTCGGTAGGTTCACGCGTTTCACTGTAGAGGGAATAAATCGGTAGTCCCGTTTCGCGATCGGTGGCGTGATCGGTTTCAATCATGTTGTCTTGAACATCGCCGCGGATCCCGTGCTGGGGACCAAAGAGCGTCTGAAGTTGAACGCCGGGCTGCGCCTTCAAAAGATCTGCGACGTGATGAAACTGATGATCAACCGAAGCCTGATTGCATACGAGGCCCAGGCGCGCACCCTTAATGCGGTGAGTGTCGGCCTCAAGAAGTTTCTCAATTCCCAGCTTGACGTGTTTACGATTCATCGATTCCAGCTCAGGGGTTTCCGCTAAGACTTAAAGTAAAACATTAATGCTAACCACAAAGGACCGAGCCGCCGTTTACGTTCAGAATCTCTCCGCTGATGTGCCTGGCCCACTCAGTGCAAAGAAATGCGATGGGGCCGGCGACGTCTTCAGAAGTCGCGATGGCGCCAACCGGAATTGTCGCGGCTATCGCTTTTCGCTGCTCGTCGTCACCCAGAGCTGCTTCTGTCATCTCCGTATCGACCCAACCTGGCGCGACCGCGTTAACGTTGATCCCCCACTCGGCCAACTCACTTGCAAGCGATTTGGTAAAAGCAATCAGTCCGCCTTTTGATGCGGCGTAATTGGAATAGTTCGCTTCGCCTCGCTGGCCGGCGGTTGAAGTGACTATGACAATTTTGCCTGACCGCTGCTTCTTGAAGATGGGAACTGCGGCACGACATACGGTCCAGGCGCCCTTAAGGTTTATGTCCATGGTTCGATCCCACAACTCTTCGGACAGATTCTCTACCGGCGCGCCTTCCCAGATTCCAGCGTTGCAAACCAGGATGTCCACCCGCTTGAAACGTTTGACGGATGCGTCAAGCAAACGTTCCGCGTCATCAAGCTTTGCGATGTTGGCCCTGAATGAGATTGCTTCCCTGCCCCGGGCGTCGGCGGCGACAACCTCAGCCGCCGCGGTTTCGTCGCTAATATAATTGACGACAACATGCGCCCCGAGCTTCGCGAGTAGTTGAACTGTAGCGCGGCCAATTCCTCTCGAGCCGCCAGTAATAATCGCAACGCAACCGTCCAGTGATAACTCTTGCAGATCCATCTCAGTTCAAGTTTGCGTTGCGACCAGCGAATCGACTTGCAGCGAGCGATGGGCGGCGCAAACTTTCACAAACTCACTGAACAACCTCTGTGACAGCTCATCTTTCTGCCAACCCAACTCAGGATGCCATTGCACGCCGAGAGCAAAACGATTCGGCCTGATGTCTTCAACTGCTTCAATCAGACCATCAGAGGCCCAGGCGGTGGCCCTCAAATCTTTGCCGACGCTTTCAATCGCCTGGTGATGATGGCTGTTGACCACGGCGTTCTCACCTTTCGCAAGTGCGACGAGTAGACTATTTTCCCCTAACCTGAGTGCGTGCGAAGGACGGTCGCGTGGCGCGCCTTGCTCATGTTTAATTGCGTTCGGAAACTGCGTGCTTATGTCCTGGACCAGGGTGCCGCCGCGAAACACATTCAATATTTGCATGCCAAAGCATATCGCAAAGAGCGGCAGGTTACGTCGTTCGATTTCCTCAAGCACGAGGATGTCGGTTTCGTCTTTAACCGGCACAACGCTGCCCAGTTGCGGATGTGGTTGGGCACCATAACGAAGTGGATCGACGGCTTCCGGGTAGTAGTATGCCGTCGAGCGGAGTCGATAACTGCTGAAATATATCTCCGCTGGGGTATCAGACTGAGATGCACAGGCGCGCCACCGGCGGCTTCTACAGCTTCGCTATAATCCCGTCCCAGGTAGAAGCGATCGGTACGCAACTCAAGACGCATCGTGATGCCAATGCGCGGGCGTTGCTGATCTAACAATGATTCGTAACTCATAGCGGAAACTATCATAGCCTAAAATCATGAAAGGTTCTTACCGCGAGCCTTATTAGTTTCGCTGCAAATGACCGATAAACTTCAGGAGGTCTGATCACGTGGAAGCGTCAACTCCTTGGAGTGCGCTGGCCCGGCAGCGCTTTGGTCCGACTGACCTTTATGGCCCGCCATAGTTGAATCCTTGGCCGGCGCAGGCCAAAGCGGCGCCGGGCCGCCGCACTCCAAGGAGTTGACGCTTCACTTACTCAGCGCTTTTTTTAGTTTGTCGCGTTACCACTAGCTAAAGCTTATCGGGCATCAACTAGTGAACTCATGGATACCTGCTTGCTTGACTTGCGTTCAAACGACTTCCTATAGTGACCCTTGCCAAAAATGCCATCCGAAAATCCCCGCATTCGCAGCACGACCGTGTTGCTGGTTCGTAAAGAAGGACGAGTTGCGCTCGCCGGTGACGGCCAGGTAACGCTGGGCGAAACCATCATGAAGAGCAGCGCGAAAAAGGTCCGCCGGCTGTATAACGACAGCATCCTTGCGGGGTTTGCCGGTTCAACCGCCGACGCTTTTGCGCTGTTGACGCGTTTCGAAAGCAAGCTCGAGCAATATCATGGGAACCTTGAGCGAGCGTCGATTGAACTCAGCAAGGAATGGCGCACCGATAAAGCTCTTCGGCATCTGGAAGCCCTACTCGTCGTCGCGGATAGCAAGAGCTCGTTCCTGCTCTCCGGCAATGGTGACGTGATTGCCCCTGACGATGGCGTTCTGGCAATCGGTTCGGGAGGCTCCTATGCGTTGGCGGCCGCTCGTGCACTCGCTAAACATACCCAACTCTCGGCGCGCGATATCGCCGTCGAAGCGCTCGCGATCGCCGGTGAGATCTGTATCTACTCAAATCAAAATATCGTCGTTGAGGAATTGTAAAACGATTCGCGTACTGCGTGGCGCCAGTTAATAACAATAGTTAGCAATAATGGTAAGGCACTAAATGGTTATTTATCTCGAAGGCGACGTTGACGAAGAGCTGCAGCTTGATGAAATGACTCCGCGTCAGATCGTCGCCGAGCTGGACAAACATGTTGTGGGCCAGCGCAACGCGAAACGCGCGGTGGCGATCGCATTGCGAAATCGAATCCGGCGTCAGAAACTGCCCCCCGAGATGGCGGTGGATGTGATGCCCAAGAACATGATCATGATTGGCTCGACCGGGGTCGGCAAAACGGAAATTGCGCGACGCCTCGCTCGCCTGTCCAATTCTCCATTTCTCAAAGTCGAGGCGTCGAAATTTACCGAAGTTGGTTATGTGGGCCGAGACGTAGAAAGTATGATTCGCGACTTGACCGAAATAGCTGTCGACATGATTCGGCAGGAGAAGATCGATGAAGTTGCGGAGAAGGCTGAGCTGAATGTCGAGGAGCAACTTTTAGATCTCTTATTGCCGCCGCCGCGCGGCTCTTCGACTCTCTACGATTTCGATCCCAGTAATACGGACCAACCGTCCCCGTCCGACGCCGGCGCCGATGCCAGCCGGGACGACCAGTTTCAGCGCACACGCGAAAAACTGCGGGCACAACTGCGCGACGGTAAACTCGACAACCGCCTGGTGGAGGTCGAGATACGCGAGAAGAATTTTCCGGTCATTGAACTCGCCGGCCCGCAAGGAGTCGAAGAGATGGGCATCAACATGAAGGACATGTTGGGCAGCATGTTTCAAGGCCGGACCAAGAACCGGAAAATGACGGTCGACGAGGCGATCGAGCATTTGATGGCGGAAGAGGAAGAGCGCCTGATCGACATGGACCAGGTGGCGCGCGCCGCAATTGAACGTGTGGAACAGTCGGGAATAATCTTCCTCGATGAAATCGACAAGATTGCCGGACGCGAATCTGGACACGGACCGGATGTTTCGCGTGAAGGGGTGCAGCGCGACATTTTACCAATCGTTGAAGGAACGACAGTCAACTCTCGCTACGGAATGGTCAGGACCGACCATATCCTGTTCATCGCGGCCGGCGCCTTTCACGTTTCCAAGCCAGCGGATCTTATCCCCGAATTGCAGGGCCGCTTTCCCATTCGGGTCGAATTGGAATCGTTAACGGTCGAGGATTTCAAACGAATTCTTACTGAGCCGAAAAACGCTTTGATAAAACAGTATCAGGCGATGATGGCGACTGAAGACGTCAACTTAGACTTTACTGAAGATGCGATCGATTCGATTGCGAACTTTGCCGCGCGTGTGAACGAGAACACAGAAAACATTGGTGCGCGCCGCCTGCAGACAATCATGGAAAAACTGCTTGAAGAGATAAGTTTTGAAGGGCCTGACCTCGAGCCCAAAGACCAGCGAATCGACGCTGCTTACGTTGATGCAATGCTCGCAGAAACTGTTAAGGACCAGGACCTCAGCCGCTACATTCTGTGAAAAATATTTCCCGGATTCAGATCACAATTGTGGTTGCGCTCTTGGTGAGCTTCGGCGCCGCTTGCGGAAAACGCCGGCCTCCTTTGCCGCCGACCGAACGCGTGCAACAGCGAACGGAATCGCTTTCCGGAATTCAGCGAGGTAACCAGGTGATCCTGAGTTGGCCGGCGCCGCTGCGAAATGCGCCCGATGCGAGTGTGCAAAGCATTCGCCGCATCGACGTCTACCGGTTAGCAGAGAAACCGCGGGCAACGCTTGCCCTGACCGAAGAAGAATTCGCCGCTAGATCCACACTGATTGGTTCAGTTACTTACGACGAGATCAAAAGCGCGGGCGATACGCTCACCTACACCGACAACCTGGAACTTGCTGGCGAACCTGCTCGCCTGCGTTACGCGGTTCGTTACGTCAATGCAGCGGGCCAACGCGCGGCCTTTTCAAACTTCCTATTGCTCGAACCTGCGGCGCGAGTGGCCAAACCACCTACGTTGATCGCGACTGGTAAAGAAATTAGTGAAGGGGCCATTACAATTTCCTGGCAGGCCCCTACCGAAAATATCGATGGTTCCACTCCGGTGAATCAGCTCGGCTACAACGTCTATCGGGTTGCGGAATCAGAAAGCGAAGTCAACCCGGCTCCCATAAACACCGCCCTCGTCGCCGGCACTCGGTACATCGATCAAAACTTCAAGTTCGGCGAAACCTATCGTTATATCGTGCGTTCAGTGTCGCTTGGTACCGAAGGTGGGCAGGTTGAGAGTCTTAACTCCAACTCAATAACGGTTTCGCCGAAGGACGTGTTTGCACCGTCAGCCCCGGCTTCAATAACCGTGGCCGCGGCACCCGGCCGGCTTTCAATATTCTTCCCGGCGAATCCTGAAGGTGACGTAGCTGGATATAACATTTATCGCTCAACGGATCCTGACCTGCCGAAGAGTCAATGGACAAAACTTAATGCCGCGCTCTTGACACGAACCACGTTCCAGGATGAAAAGGTGGAACCGGGAAAACGCTATCACTACTATCTGACTGCGGTTGATACAGCGGGCAATGTCAGTGGCGAATCGGAAGTCGTATCCGAGGTGGTCCCGTAACACGATGAAACTTTGTCGCATCAAGCACGAGAGTTTTGCGGGTGTACGCAGTGGATTCTTAGAGGATACGAAGGTCCGGCTGCTGGCGGAAAACGCGAACTTTGAAAACTCCGGCTTTGAACGCTCACACTCAGTTTCGCTTTCGTCAGCGACTTTTTTAGCTCCAGTCATACCTTCAAAAATCGTTTGCGTTGGGCGCAACTACCGGGAGCATGCGGCTGAGCTCGGAAATAAAATGCCCGACGAGCCACTGCTTTTTCTCAAAGCGCCAACGGCTGTCATCGGGAACGGCGGCTGCATTGAGTTGCCTGGCGCCTCGCAGCAAGTAGAGCACGAAGGCGAGCTGGGAGTGGTTATCGCAAAGCAAGCGCATAAACTTTCGCCCGACGACGATCCGCTCAATTATGTCCTGGGTTACACCTGTGTGAATGATGTTACAGCCCGCGACCTGCAGCGCAAGGACGTGCAGTTTACGCGAGCGAAATCCTTCGACACGTTTTGTCCGGTGGGACCATGGATCGAGACTGAGTTGGATCCTTTAGAACTAACGGTTAAGACCCGCGTTAACGGCGTCGAAAAACAAAGCGGACGCACCGCCGACATGGCGTTTTCAGTTCCCTTTCTCATCCGCTACATCGCAAATATCATGACCCTGTTGCCTGGAGATTTGATTGTTACCGGCACGCCGGCCGGCGTTTCGCAGTTGAATAGTGGCGATACCGTTGAAGTGGAAATAGATGGTGTTGGAATTTTGCATAACAGTGTGCGCTGAGCAAGGCGGGTGACCGGCTTCATGTAGTGGTGGTTCGCGGGCGGACTAATTACTGTAGTCTTCTAGCATTAATGCATCGGAGGTTTTTATGAAGTTTTTTCTTGATACTGCCAACCTTGATGAAATTCGCGAGGCCGCAGCGTTTGGCATTGCCGACGGTGTGACAACGAATCCATCGCTAATCGCCAAAGAAGGCGACGTGGATTTTAAGGAGCATATCGCCGCGATCTGCCAAATCGTTAGCGGCCCGGTTTCTGCCGAATGCACCAGCGAAGAAACCGAAGGCATGCTGCAACAAGGCCGCGAGTACGCGAAGATAGCGCCTAACGTTGTCATCAAATGTCCGCTGACGCGCGCCGGCCTGAAGGCGACCAAGCAGTTGTCGAGTGAAGGGATCAAGGTGAACGTCACGCTCTGCTTCTCGGCGGCCCAGGCAATAATGGCCGCGAAAGCCGGCGCCTCATTCATCAGTCCTTTTCTCGGGCGGCTCGATGATATTGGCGAGAATGGTCTGGTGTTGCTTCAGGACATCATCGACATTTACCGCAACTACACTTGGAAGACGGAAGTGTTGGCCGCCAGCATGCGCCACCCGATTCATGTGATTGAGGCGGCGCGCATGGGCGCCGACATCGCAACCATGCCCTTCAAAGTGATCGATCAATTATTCAACCACCCCTTGACTGATAAAGGGCAGGCGCAGTTTCTCGCTGACTGGCACAAAAGCGGAAGAAAGTAGTTTCAAAGCCTCTGATTGAAGTTCGGACATTCAAATTCAATGGCCAGTTACATCGAACCTGGCATGCTGAGTTGCTACGTCAGGAAGGCTCGTTGCTGCTCCTCGATGGACATTTTGATGCGAAGATAGAACACGATTTACTCGGAACAATCGCCAGCGGAACACATAGTCTTGAGTACTACTGGCTGGATCGTTGGTACAATGTGTTTCGTTTTTCGCAACCGGACGGCGAGCTGAGAAACTATTACTGCAACATCAATGTACCGCCAACTTTTGATGGCAAGCTTCTGAGTTATGTAGACCTGGACCTGGACATTCTGGTTGCGCCGGATTTTTCTTATCAGATACTTGACGCGGAAGAGTTCGAACACAACGCTGAACTTTACCGTTACGATGACGAAGTTCGGGCCAATGCAAAGCTCGCTGTGGAAGAATTAGTCGGGATGATTGAAAAACGTGTTTTTCCGTTCAGTTAGTGGCATAGGCTTTAGCCTGTGTTTTGGCGCGGCCGCACAGACTAAGGGAAGCTCTGATCAAGTGGCTTCGACGCGTAGCGTCGGCGTGAATTTAGCCCGGTCTTTCAAGGCCGGGAAGAAGAGTCAACAAACTAGGCAGCGTCGCGTTAGCGACGCATGAAAAGGGGCAGATTCAATCGTCGCTACCGACGAGGATCGCCATGACCTGGTCCCGGCGTTAAAACACCGGGCTAAATTCATACCGACGCTACGCGTCGAGGACACTTGATCAGACGTTCCTAAGGTCTAGCCACAATGATTAGCCACAGGCTTTAGCTTGTGTCCTTTGCAGGGGGAAGCACAGACTAAGTCTATGCTACTTTCATAAGAATGACCTCTAAACAACAACCCAAACAATCTAAGTCCAAGCTCGACCTGCTCAAGGAGCGTTCACGTAAAGCTGAAGCCGGCGGTGGCGCAGGACGCGTGGAAAAGCAGCATGCGGCAAACAAGCTGACGGCGCGAGAACGGGTCGAGTTTTTGCTTGATGACGGAACTTTTGAAGAGTTTGACAAGTTTGTGGTCCATCGCTCGAAAGATTTCGGCATGGAGGAACAAGTTTATCCAGGCGATGGCGTTGTTACCGGGCACGGACTAATTGACGGTCGCAAGGTTTTTGTTTTCGCCCAGGACTTCACTATTTTTGGTGGTTCTCTCTCGGAAACGCACGCGGAAAAGATTTGTAAGGTGATGGATTTGGCGATGAAGGTTGGCGCACCTATCGTCGGACTCAACGATTCCGGCGGCGCGCGTATTCAGGAAGGCGTGGTCAGCCTCGGTGGTTACGCCGACATCTTTCTGCGCAACACACTGGCCAGCGGCGTCGTGCCGCAGATTAGTTGCATCCTTGGCCCATGCGCGGGCGGCGCAGTTTATAGTCCGGCAATCACCGACTTCAACATCATGGTGAAGGACACGTCCTACATGTTCATCACCGGTCCCGACGTCATAAAGACCGTGACGCACCAGGAAGTAACGAAAGAAGAGCTGGGCGGCGCGATGACTCACAACCGCATCTCGGGTGTGGCTCATTTTGCGGCCGACTCAGACGAACACGCACTGCAAGTGGTGCGCGAGCTGCTTTCGTTCATGCCCTCAAACAACCTTGACGATGCGCCGCGCCTGGTGCCGACCGATGCACCGGACAGGACGGAGGAAAAACTAAACACCATTGTGCCGGCGGCTTCGAATCAGCCTTACGATATTCGCGAAGTGATTACAGCTGTCGTTGATGAAGGTTACTTCTTTGAAGTACAGCAACATCATGCGCCAAATATTTGCGTGGGTTTTGCACGGCTTGATGGGCGTCCGGTGGGAATCGTTGCCAACCAACCGGCGTTTTTGGCCGGGGTGTTGGACATCGATGCTTCTGTGAAAGGCGCGCGCTTTGTGCGTTTTTGCGACTGTTTCAATATTCCGCTAGTGGTATTCGAAGATGTGCCCGGTTTTTTGCCCGGCGTTTCTCAGGAGCACGGCGGCATCATTCGCCACGGAGCGAAGTTACTTTATGCGTTTGCCGAAGCGACGGTACCGAAGCTGACGGTGATAACTCGGAAAGCTTATGGCGGCGCCTATTGCGTGATGGCTTCGAAGCATATTCGTACTGATGTCAACTTCGCCTGGCCCTCAGCAGAAATAGCGGTTATGGGACCGGAGGGCGCGGTCGGTGTGTTGTATCGAAGAGAGATTAATGAGGCGAAAGATAAAGAGGCTGCGCGACGTTCACGAATTCTTGAGTTGGAAGATAAGTTTGCAAATCCCTATGTCGCGGCCGAGCGTGGCTTTGTCGATGAAGTAATCGAACCTGCATTTACCAGACCCAAACTCATTCGCGCGCTATCGCTGCTGGAGAACAAGCGCGAGACGAACCCGCCCAGGAAGCACGGCAACATTCCGCTCTAAGTCTCGCTTCTCCCCGTAAATGCTCAGCAATTTTTCTTTCGGCTTCGGCAATAGTTGTTTCTACCGAAAGTTCCTGGTTGTCTGATCCTTATTGCTTGTCAATCTTCCTTTCGGGGTTTTTTAAGTAACCCTCAATTCCCTTTATCAAACGAGCCATGTCCTTGTGAAAGTCCGGATCAGGGCGCACCGGAATCCCATTGCGGTACACGAGCGACTGAAGTACCTCAGGCAGATCATCCGGGGCCGGCAAAGTTGCCCCTTGCACCAGCACCACCGGAATGTCACGCTTAAGCGCGGCCTCAATTTCAATGCGGACGAAATCTCGGACATCATTGAGGCGACGTTGCTCTTTGTTTGCGTCTAACCATTGCCGGCCAATAATCGCAAGGACTACATCACACTGGCCCACTGACTCGCCCAGGTGTTTTCTAAAGTCAACACCCAACGGAATTGAGTCGACATCCTTGAATACTGACCGTTCGCCGAACCGCTGACAAAGTCGATCGTAGATTCGACCGGTGACATCGATGCTGTCAACTAATCACCAACATCAGGTATTGGATCATTCGCCGTCATAGGCTCGTCTTAGTATTGCTATGTCGATTTTCTTCATTTGCAGCATGGCCTCCATTACACGTTGTGCTTTCTGCGGGTCTTTGTCTCCCAGCATCTCAATTAGAACCCGGGGAGTGATCTGCCATGACAAACCGTACTTGTCTTTGAGCCAGGAGCATTGCGACTCTTGTCCACCATCCGCAGTCAGTTTCCCCCAAAAGTAGTCAACTTCTTCCTGTGTCTCGCAATCGACGACGAAGGATACGGCTTCGGTAAATTTGAAATGAGGCCCGCCGTTTATGGCTGAAAAGTTCTGTCCCTCGAGTTGAAACTCCATGGTCATCACCGAACCCTCCGGTCTACCGGCAGCTTTGGAGCTTGCCTCGTCATAGCGCGTAACTTTCCCGACCTTCGAATTCTTGAAAATAGAGACGTAAAAGTTCACAGCCTCTTCAGCATTGTTATCGAACCATAGGAATGGCGTGATTTTTTGCATTAGGGTTTCTTTTTAGTTTGTTCACTTTGTCGAGGTGACGATACCATGGCCGCATGAAAGCCCCGGAGGATACTTTGCCAGATTCCGAATTAGCGGTTCGCGCCGCAAAATTGTGGCCCAACAGACAACATGAAGCCAACAGTGTACTGGGTCTACTTTGCCGTGTTGGACTGCATCGCTGGCGTCGCTTGGACCTTAGTGCGCTTGCGCCCGACAAGGACATTCTTCATTGCTTCTGGTGCTCAAAAGTCAAAGTTGACGGGTGTACGACCCTTAGGGATTCAAACAAAGTTACCACTTGGTTTGCTTTAGCTTCAACCGTTCAAGTCTTACTTCTTTGCGTAATAGCCCTGGCGGTAGAGTAATTGTAACTTTTGCTTGCGTAGTTCGGGATTGATGATGTCGATGCGAATGCGGCGATACGAGGCGTCGCGGGTCTTGTTCGTCGGTGAATAGGCAATGAGGTATTGCGAGCGCAGCTCTTGGTCGATCTGTGAAAAGGCCAGCGCTAGATCGTCCCGCCCCGCTGGAATAAAGGCACGTCCTCCGGTTTTATCCGAGACTTTCCGTAGAGCTCCCGCATCGAGTTTACCTTCGGGAAAGTCCACGTCGCGAATTCCGATTGAATAAACTACGACGTCCGATTTTACTGCCAGATCAATGACATCCTGCTTGCCTTTTCGGCTGCTGGTGTCGTCCCCATCCGACAAAAGAATAATTGCGCGCCGTGTCTTGTCTGGGGCCTTAGCAAGCTGGTCGTGTAAAACGTTCCACATTGCATCCCAAATGCTGGTGTAACCGCTCGGGTCTTCTTCGATTGGTAAGGGATCCTCACCGGCTGCGAGGCGTCTCTCGTTTTCAGGTGATAACTCCACTCTCACTCGGTCGATTGCCTGTCGCACGCGAGCGGGATCGTTCGTCAGTGGTTGCTCCAACCGCGCGATCCCGGTAAATGAAACTACTGCAGCACTATCAATGCCCGGCCGAATCACCGCATCCACAAACGCTTTGGCCGCACGCTTCTCTTCGGCCATCACTCCCTTTTGCGATTCACTCTTGTCGATCAGAATTGCCATCGACAGTGGCCGATCAGTTTCGCGTTGAAACATGGTGACCGTTTGTGGAGTATCGTTCTCAAAGATGCGCACGTCTTCCGCGCGCAACGTGGTGACAAAGTGGCGGTCTCTATCGACTGCCGTAAACAAAGTATTTACCAGGTCTGTTTCCACGCGCACCACTTCCGCTTCCGGTTCGGAGTCGCTTACCGGTTTTTGCGATCTTGGAGTTTGGCTGGCGGCGGGAGTTCGCGGTTGTTGGGCATCGGCTTTGCTCAGCGCAAAAGTCAGCCCACTCGCCGTTATGACAACCGCCAGAAGAATAAGTAGCAGGAAATGAAGTGCGTAGATCATTTATCGACTTAAGAATATGGAGCGTTCACTGTTGTTGTCTGCTCGTTGCAAAGGCAATTAATCGCCGGTTCGGATCGAAATTAATCTTGAAAGGATATAAAGCGGCGCGCCCCAATATCACCGGGGCATCGTCGGCGACGCCGGAGAGAATATCAGTTGGAATGCCGCGCAGCACGAGTTCACCGATGCTGATAGTCGTGGGCGCCACTCGTCGTGCGTTTACGGTGCCGCCACCTAAATCGAGGCTTGGCACGGTATGCGGCGTCTTGTTGCGGCTGACTACCACTGCCTGGCGATCGCTTACGGCCAATCCAAAGCGCGATCCAGTATCAAGGAGAGCAACTCTACCGTCGCCCAATTTTACGAAAGGTCGATCGCTATCCCCGCGACGTAGCCATTCAACCGTAGCTACCTCAACTGAGGGATAGTTGTTTAATTCGACCGCACCATCGAGAACCCCAATCAGCCCGTTGGGCATATCTATCGAATATCCATTTGGCGCAAACGCATCAGTAGGGTCGAGAATTCCATCCAGGCCCTGCGGGAGGTAACTAACTATCAAAGCACTTTTACCGGGTGGCAGCGGGTTGTTTTGATAACCAAGTGCCAACGTGTCGATGGCGGCTTCGCGGTTCGAAGAAGTCGTTGTCCCGCTGAGTCCCCCAATCAGCGTTGGGCGGGTGGGTCTTGTCGTCAGTCCGGCCGCACTGATTTATCCGCTGACTAATCACATTCAAACCCGCTCCGGTATCTATCGCAAAAACGTACGGGCCACGCCCATTGATCCATGTGTTTATTAAAAGGCCGTGGTCTCTGCTCACTCGGAACCGGGCCGGTCGGAACGAAGTTGAACCACGCTGACCTTGAACGCGTTCCAGAGCAAAGAAAAGGGCAGCCCCTGAAACAGGGACTGCCCACGCGACTGCTGCCAGAGAGACTCAACACGATCGAGAGTATCGCTCTCATCTTGCCACATTCTTGAAGCCGTTTGCTAGTAGCGTCGGTTCCGATTGCGGAGCTTATAAGTGTAAAGGGCAGATCCGCCGGCGCCTGCTAGCGCGCCGATTCCGGCACCCTTCTTACCACCGATAATGCCGCCCAGAATCGCACCGCCGCCCGTGCCCATCGCCACCGTCAGTTTATCGCGGTGCTTCTGCCAGAAACTGCGCTTGCGCGGTTGCTGATAGTCATAGTAAACGCGACGCGAACTGGTTGAATTCCGCACGGTTCGACCGCTGTTTCTGTACACCGTGCGAGGCTGGTTATAAAGAACGCCATTCGAGGCTACTTGATTCCCGGAAACTCCTCCTTCGCACGCTCGGAATCCGTCAGTGAACCCGGACTTGTAAGCGGTCTGCTCCTGCGTGGTAGCAAACTGCGCCGGAACCGATGACTCGTTCACAGAGGCAGTCGGCTGATAACGCGCAAACTGCGTGTCTGCGCCAGTCGGGTAGGCCGGAGTAGTGGCCGTCGCAGCTGTAGGCGATTGGTTTTTCGAATGCATTACAAAGGCGCCCACGGAACCACCAATTAAAGCGGCGACCAGAGCGACTGGTAGCAATTTGTTAGTCATAATCATTAGTTCTATCTCCTTCGCAAATGTGTAGGCGGCGTCTGACGCTTAGTGTTCAGCAAGATCTATACCTATTAGTTGCACGTTTGCTCTGAAGTCAATATTAGAGCAGGAACCGAAGCACTCAGCTCACGAATCGCGGTTTTATTACAGTTTCACAACGCAAACTGAATAGTTCACCGTGAGTGCCGAACGTTGCGGAATGAGAAGGGCCGGCTTCGTACCCGATATGGAATTAACCCGCATGCGAAATCCAACGCGAGACCGGATTACAGAAATCTCAATAGTCAAAACAAAAGGCCAGGGGATGCCCTGGCCTCGTGTATTCTCAAATTACCCGACCTGATAATCAGGCAGCCTTCTGTAGCATTGGCTTATTCTCCCTAAGCAGCTCAAGCGCCTTCTTCATCTGCACATCTTCAACTGGGGGCTTTATGTTTGGCGGATCCGGGACGACTTCACGTTTGTCGTTGGGCTGATCCGGCTTCGCAACCGGATCGTCTTCGTTGCCTGTTAAATCATCAGGATCAACTGCATCAGCCAGTTCGGGACGTTTCACTTCTACCAAAGGGATAACACCCGAATGGCTTCGATCCTCGCCGAGGAATGGCTTCCCACTAGCTGAGGCCCACTTCACGGTCGTCAAGAGCAGTCCATCTCCACCACGCAAGGTGAACAGCTGCTGTTCGGCACCGGCGCCGAAACTCTTCTCGCCGACTACCTGGCCGCGGTTCCGATCGATAAAGGCGGATGCGACAACTTCAGCGGCGCCCGCAGTGCCGGCGTCAATCAAGGCGACGGCTGGTCCAGAGAAAATGGCAGCCTTTGAATCCGCCGAAAAGGTCTTAACTGATCGCCCTTCCCTTCCTGACGTTTGAGCCAGCATGCCGTCCTTGATGAAAAGATTGGCGACCGCAACCGCTTCGTCAAGCGAGCCGCCGGCGGTACCGCGCAAATCAACAACTACTTTCTGCGCACCTTGTTTCATTAGCTCCTGCAACCGGGCCCGCACGTCTGCGCCCTCGCCAGCGGCAAAGCTGTTCACACGCAGGACACCAATGCGACCGGGTTCCATTCGCGCTTCGGCAGCAGGAGAGCGAAACGAACTTCGCTTCACAGTCACAGTCAGCGGCCGCGAATTGGCCCGCAGGATTCGCAATTTAACTTCCGAGCCGGCCGGACCGTTCAGAAGCTGTTTCGCGTCGTAAAGTGAGATATCTCGAGTAGCTTTACTATCAATGTATTCAATGATGTCGCCAGCGCGCACACCTCCCTGGTCGGCCGGCGAACCCTTCATTGGTGCAATCACATAAAGATAAGAGGCGACTTGGGACAGCTCCGCGCCGATCCCCACGGCGTTGCTTTTCGCATTTTCGTTATACTGGCGGACTTGATCAGGAGTCAGGTAAGTGGAATACGGATCCAGGCCGTACGCCAGGCCTCGGAGGGCCCCGGCGCGAACCTTTTCCATGTTCGGCTGATCAACGTAATCGTTCTGAATATGCTGCAGCACGCTCTCAAAAATGCGCAGTTGTGCATTTGGATCGTTTGCCGGCTGTTGCGCTCGGGTGGAAATCCAACCGCCGACAACGGTATAAATAGCCAGCATGGCTGACAATATGATCAGCGAAAATTTAGTGCGAAATGACATCAGGTACCTCGTGTGTAAACTGTTCAGCGCTCTGAATGCGCTAGTAGATACGACTCGTATGATACAGGCCGATTGCTGAAGCGCGCAACCTGGGTTTAGTCGAATTTGACGTTAATAAGTCGAGCAATCTAAGGACTGCACAAATCCATTAATTTGAATTTGTGGCTTCCAAACCATCATGAAAAACCAGGGCGTTACAACCCCGATTCGCGCTCCGATTCTCGCTCTCGACCTCGGCAGGAAGCGCGTCGGCGCGGCCGTCTCGGATGCATTGTCGATCTCGATCAAACGGCTCGAGGTAATTCCGCGGACGAATTGGAAGCAACTCCTTCGGCACGTCGAGAATCTGGCACGGCGCTTTGACGCTCAAACCCTGGTAATTGGTTTACCGCTTAAACTAAATGGTTCTACGGGAGACGCCGCAATTGCGACCCGGGAAACCGCTTTAAAGTTTGCGCGATCGTTGAAGCTGCCGGTTTATTTGCAAGATGAGCGCTTGACGTCGAGCGAAGCCCAGGAAAACCTGCGCACGGCCGGGGTCCCGGCTGATCAAATCCCACGGCGCGTGGATAGCGAGGCCGCAGCGTTGATACTGCGCGACTTCCTCGCCTCGGATCAGGCGCGAATTCCGCTCTCTCCGCATTTATCAGAGTAGCCCGGTTTCATTTAAACTAAATACACATGAAACGCATTCTGCTACTTGTCTTACTGGCACTATTAATAATAGCCGGCAGCGCGACTGCCTGGGCCTATCGCGAATTGCACACTGCCATACGCCATACAAAGCAAGGGCAGTACGTGGAAATCGCCGGGGGTTCATCGCCAACAGCCGTGGTAAACAAGTTGGCAAGCGAAGGAATCATCAAACACAAGTGGCCACTAACACTCTACTTGAAATTAACTGCGCGCGGGACTGAGTTGAAGGCCGGTGAATACGACTTTCCTTCTCCAATTTCACCGCTCGCGGTTTTTGCCCGGTTGCGTGAAGGCGAACAGAAAATGCTTCGCTTGACTGTGATCGAAGGCTGGACGCGCTGGGACATCGCTAATGCGATGCTCAAGATTCCGGAGCTAAGGCTCGCTGAGACTGACGAAGCCTTGCGTCTAATGGACAATGTGGATCTGATCAAGGATTTGGATCCCAGCGCGAAAAATCTCGAGGGCTATATCTTTCCCGACAGTTATGATTTTCCGCCCGACACGCGAGCAGCTGATGTGATCAAAATGATGGTGAAACGCTTCCACCGGGAGTGGAAGCCGGGATGGTCGCAACGAGCGCGAGAACTGGGAATGACGCCGCGCGAAGTTGTAACGACGGCTTCTCTGATTGAAACAGAAGCAAAGCTGAGCGACGAACGTCCACTGGTCGCCTCGGTCATTTATAACCGCTTGAAAAGAGGTATGGCCTTGGCGGTTGATTCGAGCATCGTCTATGCATCGAAGTTGGAAGGAAAGTGGCGCAACGACGGCAAGGTTTACAAGAGCGACGTGGAACGGCGCTCACCTTACAACACGCGCCTTCACGCTGGCTTACCGCCTGGTCCAATTGCCGCGCCCGGAAAAAGCTCGCTAGAAGCAGCGCTTTATCCGGCCAACACCGATTACCTGTTCTACGTCCGGGATCCAGCGCGAGATGATGGCGCCCATAATTTCTATGACAACGAACGCGATTTCGGGGTCGGAGTGCAGGCGCTCAGGAACTGGGAAGCGCAGCGAGACGCGGCGCATGGCAAATAGCTGGTCCTGTCTTGAACGATGGTGTGAACCATCTCCCTTGAAATTGCTTAGCCCTTAATCTATTCTGAAGGCCGGTTCTCCCATCAGCAAATCGTTTCATTAGCAAAGGTCGTGTACGATGAAATTCGCAGTAGCTTTGTTCATTCTGGTCCTGACAAGCGCGCCGTCCTGGGGACAGGGCAAGGGCGTAGATAAACAGAGTGAGCGCGTGCGCGATACCGGTACCAGGTCACCGGGAGATAACGGAAGCAAGACGGACGTCGGGGCTGGCCGAGGAATCGATTTCGGCAGAGGCCGCACAGCAACAGTGCCGCCGCTTCCCAATCCCTACCGGATAGTGGCTCGTCGTGATGTTATCCTTAAAGCTATTGCTGATGTCATGCGCGACCGCAACTTGATCGTAGATGAGGCGGCGTCAAAGCCGGCCGACGGCATTATCGTCAGCCAGCCTTACACCTTCATCAAGGGAGCAGTCGTTACGCAGTCTGAGCTCGGCCGCTATACGGACGTCTCGACTTCAGTCGCCCGCGGGTGGACACGCGGACGCTATACAATAACCGTCGAAGTGCAACCCATCGACGGTAACAGCGCGAACGTGGCAGTTAATGCGAAGATTGAAGGTAGAACAGACGGCGCAACAGGCGCCGAGTGGATTACGCTAAGCTCGGTCGGCCTGGTCGAAGAAGAGTTCCTGTCAGCGCTTATCGAGAACGTTACGGGCGCTCTTCCTGCTGGCCGGACCGAGTAGCTGCACACTTAAAGTATTACTTCAATAACACCTCATCATGATTACCGAATCAGAACACGAGGAAATCTTTATCCAGGCGAGTGAGTCTTCAGGTCTGAAGATGGTCGCCGCTATCTCCGCCTTGGTCATCACAGCCCTCATTTTTGTCGGTTACGCTTACCTGCGAAAACGGCAAGCGCAAAGCATCGTGCCCGCACAGCCAGCCGCCATCGCGCAGCCGAAAGCTCCGCCGCAGGCTTTGATTCTGGTGGATGAAGCATTACTCCAGGGCACTAATACACTGCTTGGCGGCACGGTGAGGAATATTAGTAACGGAAGATTTAGTGGTCTCTCGGTCGAGCTTGAACTCAGGCGGCGCAAGGATGGTATTCCCGAAAAGAAGCTGGTCCCTGTAAGTCCTGCCGATATTGATTCACAACAGGAGGGCAGGTATTCACTTCAGTTGAAGGCGCAGGAATATTCGGCCGCCAGGGTAGTAGCTCTGCATGCAGAAGCGGGAGCCACGCTTCCCTACACGCTCGCCCAAGGAGAAAAAAGACCGCTTGAGCGTCTCGAATCGAAAACGATCAAAGTTGATAAGCCGTCTGGAAAACGATCCGAGTTTTTGAACTCCCCTGATAAACCGGCGCGCGTTCCGTGAAACGAAACTGGCGATAAGCAGACGGCGACAGTATTGCCGTTCTTCAAGTTCTCGTTGAGCAGTCGGGGCGGCGACAAGTGATGTGATTCCTAAACTATCGCAGTTAGCATCGAGGTCGGTTAAAGAAACAGTTCAAGGTAATTTCGTTGCTGATGAGCCCGCTGTCTATCGCATTCAATTTTTTACCATTCCCCGACGAAGCAACCGATAACCGCAAGCGCCCGTCATACTTCGCAGCCCGATGATCACAAACTTGAGCATAAAGAATTTCACCACCAGCACTCTCCGATACGGCCCGGCAGCTCTCATTCTACTGAGTGTGGTTACGGTAGCGGCTGCCCAGGCGGCACGGCCGAGCCCTTCACTCCCGAGAATCTCGCGGGCCGATGAGCCGGATCCCCTTACCTCAATTGAAGAGGAGATGCGAGGAAAACGCGCGATTAAGTTTGCCGAAAAGGAATACCGCGAGAATATCGAGCGTGCGCATGAGCTAGCCTCCCTCGGGTCACAGTTGGCTAATTCTTTTAAGAAGAGCCAGCAATTCGCTCGTCAGGACTTTAAGAAACTTGATCGTCTCGAGAAGCTTACGAAAGCCATTCGTAATGCTGCCGGCGGCTCAGACAGCGAAAAGGAAGCGGTGATGCCGTCAGTCAATCTTAACCACAATGTAAACAAGATGTTCAGCGTTGTTGAGTCCCTGGCGAAGCGAGTGGAAAAAACGCCGCGCCACGTCATCTCCGCTGAGGTCATTGACGAGGCTAATGTATTACTTGAACTAATACGTTTGGTCCGAGGATTTTCGCCGAAGGCTTAACATTGAACGTCGATCCTAAATCTGTAGCGCGCTCATCCTTTGCTTTCAGGTTTTTTCTTGTTCTCGCTTTGCTACTGCTCCCCTCAGCCGGGGCTTCCCAGCAAGACGAGGACGTGGTAAGCGTCAACACTGACCTGGTCGTGCTCAACGTTACTGTTACCGACGGCACCGGACAGTATGTGCCGGGACTCAAGCTTGCGGATTTCAAAGTCTTCGAAGACGGTAAAGAAGTACCTGCACAATTAATATCCGGCTTCAGCCTTCACGAGTCTCCTTTTGCTTCCGTGGTTTTACTCGACACTTCCGGTAGCATGGAGGTCCGCCTTTCCCTTGCCCGTTCTGCTGCCATTCGTTTTCTTGACAGGCTACGTGAGGAAGACGTCGCTGCGGTCTACAACTTTGATTCGAAGGTTGAGCGAGTGCAGGACTTTTCTCCGGGCCGCGATCTTGCGCCGATGGCGTATGGGCTACGAGCCAAAGGAATGACACGATTGAATGACGCGATAGTCGATGCAGCAAACGCTCTGGCCGAGCGCTCGGAGATGCGAAAGGCGATAGTCATTCTGTCTGATGGTATGGACACTTCAAGCAGGGCGACTGCAGATAAAGCAATAGAAAGCGCGCTGGGTATTGGCGCCACGATTTATGCTGTCGATATGTCTGCGGCCGGAGGCGGATCAAATAATCAGCAAAACGCAGCAGTGTTAAGGAAGTTTGCAGAGAAAAGTGGGGGCAGGTTTGTTGGTACGCCAGGCGGCCCCGCCTTACGCGACGCCTTCGCCAATATTGCAGATGAGTTGGGCCACCAGTACACCATCGCTTACCGGCCATTGAATAAAACACGCGATGGCAAATGGCGTAAGCTCGAAGTAAAAGTGTCGCGTTCCGAATTGATGGTTAGAACGCGCAAGGCGTACCGCGCTCCAAAAGCTTGAAACAGACAAAATCAATTGAGCGTTGTTTTTGTTAGCGACTTCTCTCGGTGCTTTTCCAGCGCCAGCTCGATTAAGCGATCGAGCATAGCCGCGTAATTCAAACCCGAAGCGGCCCACATCTTTGGATAGCCGGAAACTTCTGTCAGGCCCGGCATCGTGTTTATCTCATTAACCAACAACTTCCGTCCGTCGCGCGCTAAAAAGAAATCAACCCGCGCCAGCCCCGCACCATCTATCGCCTGGAACGCGCGAATGGCCATCCGCTGAATACGCGCCATCACTGCCTTTGAAACCGGCGCCGGCACCACAAACTCGACGTGGCCTGTTTGCGAGTATTTCTCAGTGTAGTCGAGAAAAGCCGCCGACTTGTCGTGGACCACGTATTCACCTGGCAGACTGGCGTTTGGTTCATCGTTTCCCAACACCGCGCATTCAATTTCCCTTGCACCAACTGCTTCTTCAACAATTATTTTGCGATCGTATTGCGCGGCCAGATCCACTGCGTGCGCGAAGGATGCTTTGTCCGTCGCTTTTGAGATACCGACTGATGAGCCGAGATTAGCGGGCTTAACAAAGCAGGGCCAGCCTAGTTCGCGCGCGATCTTGCGCGTTACACCCTGCTGATCCCGTTCCCAATGTTTCCGCAAAAACCAGGTGTAGCGGCAAAGGGGCAAACCGGCCTGAAGAAACAACGACTTCATCGCAACCTTGTCCATGCCGCAGGCCGACGCCAGGACGCCGCCGCCGACATAAGGAACGTTGGCCATCTCAAGCAGGCCCTGAATCGTTCCATCTTCGCCGAATGGTCCATGCAGGACCGGGAACACGACATCCAGGGATTCTGCCGCTCCACTTCTCTTAGCATCAAAAGAAATCAAGCCGCGGTGTGTGGGATCAGGAAGAATAGCCACGTCCTGGCGCGAGGAAGATGTTGCGCGTGAGGAAAGCAACGAACGTGCGCTTTGTGACAAGAGTTGGGTGGCCGCTGCCGGCCCGAGCCACTTCCCTTCCCGTGATATTGCGATCGGTACGACGTCGTATTTCTTCTTATCGATTGCTTCAATCAGTGAGCCGGCCGAACGCGCTGAAACTTCGTGTTCACCTGATTTGCCGCCGAAAACCACCCCAACCCGGAGCTTCTTAGCCAATTGATTATCCAACCCTATCTAAAGAATAGTTTTACCGAGCGCTGAGAGAATTAGTTCAACGCCGAGTTCGGCCGTTTTATTATTCACATCCAGCGCAGTGTTGATTTCCACAACTTCAAGCGAACGCATCCCGCCCGCGTCCGCTATCTTTTCCATCGCCAAATGTGCTTCGCGATACGTTAGACCGCCGCGCACGAGCGTTCCTGAGCCGGGGGCGTCACCTGGATCAAGCGCATCAACGTCGAAGGTTACGGCATACCCACCGCTTGCCTGCAACGCAATTCCAATCGCCTCGTCCATACATGCATTCATGCCACGCTCATCAACCTCACGCATAGTGATAAAGCGAATTCCCAACTCATTTATCAATTCGCGCTCGCCGCGATCAATATCACGCGCGCCCACGTGCACACAAAGTTTCGGATCGAGTTTTGGCGAAAAACCTGCGATGTTCGTGAGCTCCGCCGCGCCACGTCCAAATGTCACAGCGAGAGGCATGCCATGAATATTTCCCGAAGGTGTAGTCTCAGGAGTATTCATATCGGCGTGCGCATCAAACCAGATGAGTCCCGGGGCCGTGTTCTTTGAACGGCAGTAGGCAGAAAAACCGGCAAGCGAGCCAATCGCGATCGAGTGATCACCACCGAGTACGAGCGGTAATTCATTCGCGTTTAGAATGCCCTCGACCTTTTGTGCCAACTCTGCGCACGCCTCGCTAATTTCAGTGACGTGCTTTAGCTTGTCTGCCGCGTCAGGTGTGGATTGAGACTGTTCGACTTCCAGATCACCGAGGTCACGGACGACGTAGCCAAGCTGTGCGATTCTGCGCTTGAGACGGGCGACCCGCAGCGCGGCTGGCCCGAGTTCCACGCCTGCCATACTCGCGCCATATGCCAGCGGCACACCAACAATTCCAACCGCTCGCGCACCGGCCGAATCCCTCACGCTTTCCTTTCGGACCTTTTCTGCAACGCTAGCATCAACCATCAATACTCATCACCTTTTCCGCCAGTTTGGGGGAGGGGTCAGGGTGGGGTTTTAGCCGCCCGTAAGCTCTCTCCTGTAACCCCTCTCCCAACGGAAGAGTGGACAGATTTAGTCCTTAGGCAAATTTAATTGAACGACTTCTGCAAACCTTCTCACCCGCCCAAATTGAGATTAAAACCTCCGCCCCCGCCGGACTGCGAAGGGAAGAATGGTCTCAGCAATCCCGCCATGGCCGCCAGATTTCTCGTTTGAATTAGAAGTTCGCCTGGTCCGCTAAACTCAGCGACGATTCCCTCGCCGCTCATCATGCTGCGAAAAAACCCGGCGGCAGCCTTACGTAAAGTGTATTGCGTTGTTCCTTCCCAGGCTACCAGGTGCCCGGTGTCTACCACGTAGCGCTCGCCGGCTCGCAAAACTTTTCGATGGATTGCCCCGAAAGATGAAACCAAAAGCAAGCCACGGCCCTGGACAAGCATCACGAACAATCCTTCACCACCAAAGAAGGACTTCGCGCCGCCCCACTTCGTGTCAACTGTCAGACTCGCGTCGCCGGCAAGATATGAACTTGACTGGACGAAGAACGATTGGTTGTTGAGTTCGATCGCAGCAATGTCACCGGGCGCGCCGGGTGCGAAGCTCACCTCGCCCGGCCCACCACGCGCCGTAAAAGTGGAAACAAACGCCGATTCACCGCCGGCCGCGCGTTTGATAGCGCCGAACAAACCGCCTTTCATTTGCGATTGCAATTCGATGTTCGCAGACATTGAGACCATCGCGCCAGCCTCGGCCTGGATCGATTGCTCGGCTTGAAGTTGAATCATAGCCAGCGAAAACGCGGGTTGATGTAATACTTCATATCTATAACCACCGCCCTGGCCTTTCGAATCTTCGTCGATATGAATTCCATGCGATTGGGTGCCGGATCGAGAGGGCGAGGACCCAGGGGCAGCCGCATCCGCCTGCGACAAGCGATAACCGCAGCCGCCGCAGAAGACAGCGCCAGGAAGCATCTGCGCACCACACTTCGGGCAGTTCATAAAATTACTCCTTGAGATTTCTCATTAATGATCGACACGGCCTCTTCCGGCGTTCGGGCGAAATCGAGCGCAGAGACATCTTCATCGGTCACTGCCAGATGCTTTTGCCATTCGCGCACGATTGGTGGCCAGCAATCACCGAGCAGGACCAACGGCCGCGGCCCAATAACGCGAGTTTGAATTTTGTTCCACACCAGTGACAGCTCAGTTACCGTTCCCATACCACCGCGAATCGCGATGAAGCCAACCGAACGCGTAATAAGTAATTGTAGTCTTTCGTAAAAATGAGCGGTTGCCACTTTGTCGGTGAGGAAACGATTAGGCTCGGCTTTGAATTGATTCATCGTGATGCCCAGCACGCGTCCGCCGCGTTCGTGGGCCCCGCGGCTGGCGCCTTCCATCACTCCGAGATAGCCACCGGTGCAAATGGTATAGCCGGCGTCAGCCAATAGTTCGCCGACGCGTCGCGCTTGCGCATACTCGGTATCAGATTCGCCACACTTGGCGCCGCCGAAAATCGTAACGATGCGCTCCACGCCATCGCTCATTCCGCAACCTCGCCCATGATCAGCAGCGAGCCCGTTGCTCGGTACTCAAGAAAGTCTTCACGAGTTTTGAAACTGCCGCCTGCATAGTCTTCAGGGACCGGTGTGGGATCATAAACGCGCTGGTCCGAAACGTTAACGAAACCGGCCGCTTCGAACTGCGAACGATACTCGTCAATGCTGAGGAGATGCACCGGAACTTTTAAGTCGGGAATCCACTGATGTGACGGCCGGTTCTCCTTGTAGAGATCAACCACGCAAGCGAACCGGCCACCGGGTTTGAGTACTCTCCAAATTTCCTGCAAAGCGCGCAAAATGTCACCGTAGTAATAAAGCGACTCCATTGAGAACGCATGGGTGAATTCATTTTCGGCAAAGGGGAGTCTTTCAGCACTGGCCTCGCGGAATTCCACATTGGGGAGCACTTCCGTCTCGCGGGACAGATCGACCATTTCATCCGAGATATCGATGCCGACGACGCGACCGTGCGCGGCATCCTGGGCCATTAACCTGGTCGCCCATCCGTTGCCACAGCCGACGTCAAGCACTCGGCCGTCGTCAGGGATTTCCAATAGCCGGATCGCCTGTTCGCCGACCGGTCGATGCCCTCTCTCCATACTTGGACCGCGCCCGGCGCGGACCCAATCGTTGAATTCGGCACGTAGGCGCTCGTCAGCTCCTTGAGCGTCGTCGGTTGAAGGTGCGGGAGACATTTGTTTCTCCTTGAGATGTTTAAGGCGTGCTCCGGCCGGGACGACGCGAGATCAGCGATTCTATCGAGGTGTTGCTCCTACTGCTCAAAAGCAAACAAACATTCAAGGTCGCAGGCGATAGAGCATACGGGGAAACGGAATCGTCTCACGCACGTGCTCGATGCCGCACATCCACGCGGTGCAGCGTTCGATGCCCATGCCAAAGCCGGCGTGAGGAACACTGCCATAGCGGCGCAAGTCGAGATACCACTCGAAAGCTTCCTGCGGCAACTCATGCAAGGCAATCTGTCCCTTGAGAAACTCCAGCGAAGTCGCGCGCTCGCCACCGCCAATCACTTCGCCGTAACCCTCCGGCGCCAGCACATCGACGCCCAATGCCAATTCATTTCGTTCCGGATCGCGCGCCATGTAGAACGCCTTAACTTCAGCCGGATAATGATGGACCATGACCGGCTTGTCAAAATGCGAAGAAATGTAAGTCTCGTCAGGAGCACCGAAATCACCGCCCCATTCAAAACGGGTTTCCATCAGCCCTTTGTCATGTCCTTCATGCAGCAGCTTCACCGCATCATCGTAATGCAGGCGTGGGAATGGCGGCACAATCGCTTCGAGCTTCGCGACGTCCCGCTCCAACACTTTCAATTCTTCAACGCGATCTTCCAACACCCGTGCTGCAATGAATGCAAGCATTCTTTCCGCCAGCGTCATCACATCATCGAGCGTGGCGTAAGCCATTTCGGGCTCAACCATCCAGAACTCGGTCAGGTGACGACGTGTTTTTGACTTTTCCGCGCGGAAGGTAGGGCCGAAGCAATAGACTTTGCCAAACGCCGCCGCCGTTGCTTCGTTGTAAAGCTGGCCCGACTGCGTTAGGTAAGCTTTTTCGCCGTCGAAGTAATCCACTTCAAAAAGCGTGGTGGTACCTTCGCAGGCGGCGGGCGTAAAAATTGGCGCATCGGCAAGCGTGAAGCTGTCCTTATCAAAAAAGTCGCGCACCGCTTTCACTACCGTGTGGCGCACTTTCAGAATCGCATGTTGCCGGCGTGACCGGAGCCACAGATGGCGATGATCCATCAGAAACTCAGTGCCGTGTTCCTTGGGGGTAATTGGATAGTCGTGAACTTCGTGAAACACTTCGGCATCGATCAAATCGATCTCATAGCCGCCGGGTGCACGCGAATCTGCGCGTACGGTGCCGCGAATCGCGAGTGCCGACTCCTGACCAAGGCCCTTCAACGCCTCCCATACTTCTGGCGGTACGGAATTCTTCAGCGCTACACACTGCACTACCCCCGTGCCGTCGCGCAGTTGCGGAAAAAGAATCTTGCCACTCGAGCGCAGGTTATAAAGCCAGCCCTTAATGGTCACTTCCCGGCCGACATGAGCTGAAAGCTCACTAATAAAAGTTCGATCCGATGTGACTCTCCCCAATGTGGTTGATTCGGTAGCCATTTATGTTTTTAGTCTAGCGCGCCTGCTTTTAGTATTTCGATTTTCTCTGTGCGTCCTTTGTGTACTTTGTGTCTGTGGTGAGTCTTTATAAATCCTCACCACAGAGGCACGGACAACACAAAGGACGCACAGAGATTAATTTCAAACCGCTTGTGTTATAGGGCGAATCAGGTTCCGTTTAGTCTTTCTCTTATCGTACGTCGCAGCACGGAAAATCTGTCGAGCCAGTCCGCTGCTTGAAGCACTATGCACAACGTCGGGTGAATGAACCGCTCATAGTTGGCAGCGCGGCCACACACAGCCGTTTGATACGAGAAGGTGCCGATGGCTTTCAGCCCGCGCTGAATCGTCATCAAACGAAACTCCTGGGCGAATTCATCAGGATCGAGCGCGTCGAGTCCCAACAATCGCCGCTCCTCCAAAAGAAACAAACGATAGGCGCGCAACTCGGCAAGCGACGGTGGTTCAGCGCGGCGATCCAACAAAAAGGACACAAGGTCGTAAGTGACCGGGCCCATGCGAGCATCCTGGTGGTCCACGACTCGCAGGCGGTTAGCCGGATCAACCATCAGGTTTGCCGCATGAAAATCCCGATGGCAAAGCACGCGCGGCCGCGCGGCGAGTTCAGCCGAGATGTCATTTAGTTCGGCCTTGAGTTCCGCGGCCTGAGCGTGACGCCAGGTTTCATGCCGCAGACTGCCAAAATAGTGTTCGAGAAAAAAGTCGAATTCCCACGAAAGCTTGGCCTCGTCAAACGCCAAACGACTGGCTATGGACTGTTGTTCAAAGGCGCTGGCTGTCGCCCTCTGTATTTGGGCGATGAGATTGACGGCTCGTTCCTTGTATTCGTCACACTCCTCCGCAGGCGACTCTTCATAAATCCGGAAGAGTGGCCGATCACCCAGGTCTTCCTGCACGATAATGCCGTGCTCGCCGTCAATCCAATAGATTTCCGGAACCGGTATGCCGTTGTGGATAAACAGCCGGCTTACATCCAAATAGGGATGCACATCCGGATCGAACGGCTCAGGATAAACGGCGGCTACAGCCTTCCCCTTTTTCCAGGGAATGCGAAAGTAGCTGCGGGTCGAAGCATCAGGAGTAAGCGGCACAATTAACTTGCCGGGAGACCCCTGACTCGCCAAAAAGCGCGTCAGTCGATCTTGTGGGGAAACCTCAGAACCATTCACAGGAACCTGTTTTGCTGAGCTCATTTGGGGAAACGACGGAACGTTCGATCCATTAAACGTTGGCGGGACCGGCCTCAGTCCCGCCATTTTGCTTCACAATTTGCCCGCGATTGTATCACCCAGTTAGAGGCACGACAAAATTGTCGCCGCGAAGATCCCCCCACAAAGCTTTTGCCGGTGGCTCTTTTCCTTTGACCAGCGACGCGCTAACAACGGCCGCATTTTCGATAATTGAACCCGCGGGAATGCGAACGTTATCGGCAAGAATGGCCCGGCGGACGCGTGCACCGTCTTCAACTACTACGCTGTCCCACAATACTGCTTCGTTAACTTTCGCGGAAGTCGAGATGCGACAGTCGGAGCCTACACTGATGTCGGCGCCTGTCTGCTCTAATAGCTGCAAACTGATATCCAGATAGCGCTGTATCGTTGACAACTCATACCAGTTTCCTTGGGTAACGTGGAGCGCAACGCGCTCACCTTCGGCGACAGCCCGTGGGTAGACGTCTGTAGTCGAATGCGAGAACACACCGCGAGGAATGTAATCGAAGATGGCGGGATCAAGTATCTGAATGCCGGTGAACATCAGCGGCGGATCCTGACCAACAAAATCCCCTGCGCTGGGCATGCCGCCAAAGCCGTCCAGCATTTCGTCCTTCGATTTCACGATCGAAAAACGTTGGCACGACGGGTTAGGCAAAACAACCAGCGTGGCCAGCGCATGCGTGCGACGATGCGTTTCTAACGCTGAGTTAAGATTAATATCGGTAATTATCTTTCCATTGACAGCAATGAAAGTCTCGCCATCAAGCAAAGCGCGCGCGTTGTCGATGCCGCCACTCGTTCCCAGAATCTCTGGTTCCTCAACATAGTGGAGCTTGACTCCAAATTTACTGCCATCACCAAGCGCTCGGCGCACAGACTCCGGCCGATGATGAAGATTGACCACTATCTCATCGCAACCGTACCGCGCGAGATACTCTGCCACATAACCAACCAGGGGCTTTCCAAGGATTGGAATGGCAGGTTTGGTGCGATCTTCCGTCAACGGCCACAGCCGCGTACCGTAGCCGGCGGAAAGAATCATTGCGCGCATGAAGGCTATTGTAGTGGCACGGACTTCACTCTGTGAAACTTAGTGGCATAGAATTTAGTCTGTGTCACGTACGGTGACACAAGCCTACAGTATGTCGTTTCTACAATGGACTGGGTTTTGGATCACTGCACAGACTGAAGTCTATGCCACACGGTTGCTAGGAAGCTTTCGACGCGTCGCGGATCATGAGATCGAATGTTCCCGGCGCAACTTTTCGAAACCTGGTGTTTCGATTGAGTGAGACTGCGATGCTGATGGTGGGATTCTGACCAGTAAAGCGGAAACCGCCCTCAAGCAGGCGATTATAGATTTCATTTACGTGAAGAGCGCCCCCTTCTTCGCGTAGCAGCAAGGTTACCGCCTGGGGAATTGTGCGGTCTGTAAAACGATCGCTAATGGCTTCAGTGTTTGGGCGCAGCGAGGGAATTGGTTGGCGAGTTACCTCATGAGCCAGTGGCATGCGCGGACGCGCCGGAGATTGGCGCATCGCAGCTTCCAGTTCGGCGTCCGAGGGCAGGCCGCCAACCAACAGGTTGCTTGACGCCAATACCGACGACAATAGGCGATAGATAGCCGCTTCCGTCTGACTGGCTAGCGTGTCCATCTCGGCCAATTCAGCACGCACGCTGTCCCCCTCAGCTTCAAGCTCGCGCAGCCGCGCCGCCAGATGCATACGCGCTGCTCGCGATTGGCGCAGGCTCTGTTCCAGCCGGGAAAGCAGATTCTCGTTGGGCCGATCAATCATCGCGCAAATCTTAAAGGGATTTACCGGTTTGCACAATACTATTTGGACTGCGACGGCTTGATCTTTTGACCCTGAATGCCAATCACACTGGAAAGCGGCGTCAAGCCGCCGCAGTCCAAAGACGCGCTTACCGGTCGCGGTCGAGAACATAGGTGGGAATTGCTTCCAGAGCCTGGGAATACTCCGAAGTTGGCAGATTTCCGATAGCGAGACATGCGGCTTCCGCATATTCGTCCGCGCGAGCCCTGGCGCAATCGAGAGCGCCCAACCGCTCAAGTGCCTCGAGCAACTGTTGTCGCGGTACCCGCGCGTAGTCTCCGTCAGTCATGACGAGGTTGATAAGGTCGCGCGCCGAAGAATCGTTGGCCATCAAATAAATCAGCGGCAGAGTTACCTTTCCCCCTAGTAGATCAACGCCGACGCCCTTCCCCAGTGCGTCATCGCTCGAGGTAAAGTCCAGCAAGTCATCGGTGAGCTGAAAAGCCATGCCAAGATTGAAACCATAATCGGCCAGCGCTTTCTGTTCGAGATCGCTTGCGCCGCCGAGTATGCCGCCGACTTCGCAACACGCGCTGAATAGATAGGCAGTCTTCCTTTGAATAATGTCGACGTACTGCTGCTCGGAAACGTCAGTGCGCTTCAATGTGGTTAACTGAAGTAACTCGCCTTCCGTCATTTTGCGTGTGACGCGCGTGAGTATGTCCAGGATCGGCAATGATCGCTCGGCGAGACTGGTTTCAAAAGCCGACATGTATAGCCAGTCGCCCATCAGCACCGCAGTTTCATTTCCGTAAAGCGCGTTGACAGTTGGACGGTTCCTGCGCGTATCGGCGCTATCGATGATGTCGTCATGGACCAGCGTGGCTGTGTGCAAAAACTCCATGACCGTGGCCATGCGAATGGAGTTGTAACGTGAACCATCACCACCAACCGCATAGTTTGAAAGTATGGTCAGTGCCGGCCTGACTCGTTTGCCACCCGACTCGCGCAGGTACTCGCCCAGGTACGCAATCACCTGAACGTTGGACTGCGCCTGGCGCTCAAACTCCGCTTCAACCTGAGCGAGGTCCGCTCCGATCAGACTAAAGATGCGCTTCGCGGAGAGCTTTGCTTCTTCAAGTACTGCGCTTTGTTCCGTCGCGTGCATTCGTATTTACGGTCGACTCGCCTTGCTTTGATCAGTTCGTTCGGTAATTCGAAAACTGCATGTCTATGCCGAAATCTTTTGCTTTGAGTTTGGCAATGATGTCCTGAAGCGTGTCACGGTCCTTCCCGGAAACGCGCACCACGTCGCCCTGAATTGAAGCCTGTAACTTGGCCTTCGAATCTTTGATGAACTTTACAACTTCCTTGGCCTTCTCTTGCGGGATGCCCTGTTGAATCTGCACATGTTGCCTGACCGTCCCACCGGCGGCTGGATCAACGTTGCCATAACTTAAGGCCTTGAGCGGTACACCACGCCGTACGAGCTTTTGCTGAAAAATGTCATTCATGTTTCGCAGCTTGGTTTCGTCTTCGGCACTTAGAATCAGCTCGTCTTTTTCGAGCGCAACGGTAGCGGTGCTGCCTTTGAAATCAAAGCGTTGGCGCACTTCTTTGATGGTCTGCTGAATCGCGTTTGCTACCTCGGCGCGATCCACCTGCGAGACTATATCGAACGAGTTTTGCTGGGCCATTGCGGTCGTAGTTGATTAGGCGCGTCGATCAAATTGAAGTTGTTTGAGACTGCAGAATAACATCAAAAGGCGAGCATGTGAAAGTTGTCGCTAGGGCACAGACAACGGCAATCCAAACAACCGAGTGAAATTCTCGCTGGTTATTTTTCCCGTCTCCTCGAGACCGATGCCGCGCAGCTCGGCCAGACACCGCGCTACCTCCACCACGTATGCCGGCTCATTCCTCTTCCCGCGATGAGGCACCGGAGTCAGGTAGGGACAATCGGTTTCGATAAGTAAACGATCCAGCGGCACCCGTCGTGCAATCGAGCGCAAATCATCGGCCTTCTTGAACGTGAGGATTCCGGAAAAGGAAATCAGCATGCCCAGCTCAATGGCCTTGTGTCCCAACCATTGACTGCCGCTGAAGCAATGCATTATGCCGGGTAAGCCCGAACCAAACCATTCAGCTCGCAACGTGTCGACAGTTTCGGATTCTGCTTCACGCGTGTGCACAATCACCGGGACATTCAGTTCTCTTGCCGCCCGCAATTGCCGCCGGAACACCTCAACTTGGATATCGCGTGGCGAGTTGTCGTAGTGAAAGTCGAGCCCGATTTCGCCCCAGGCGATGGCCGCTGAATTCTCGTTGATGAGTTCTTTGATTTTCTCTTCCGCTGCCTGGTCGTAGAGACGCGCGTCATGAGGATGGGTACCAACTGCTGCGTAAACACGTTCGTTCTTCGACGCCAGCGCCACCGCTCGCTCAAGCGCGCCGCTGTGTGGATCTCCGGTGCCGATGTTTAGAATCGTAATCACATTTGCTTCACGCGCGCGACGCAGCACATCGGAGCGATCCGCATCAAACTCTGGCCCATCAATGTGTGCGTGAGAGTCAATGAACATTAAAATGTCTTTAATTGATCGAGTGCCCGTCGGCTGGAACTATTTCAAACCCTGCAATGCAACCATTGCAGCGAGCGTCGCGTCCTTCTGGTCCTTGGTCAAACCGAGTGCGACTTTCACTAATTATTCGGCCTTTGTTTTCTTCTTTGCACCTGATCGTTTGCCGGCGTACTCAGCTATTCGAGTTTTCACCAGCTTCCGAACTAGTGTGACTGGTAACGGGCTGTCTGCTGGAAAGCGAACGGTGCCCTTGCTGGTGCTGTAGGCCTTGAGTGCGGCTTCTTGAGTTTCGATCGGTAAAGCGCCAGGGTAAAAGGAGCAATGGTTCGCGGCCGCGCCAAAGGCCACCAGCATCCGGCCGTCCAAACGAAAGGCTGGGAGGCCATAGCTAATGCACTCTTCAGCTTTGGGCGCCACTGACTTGATATCCCGGCGAAGTTTCTGCAGGGCAGCCCGCTTCTCCTTGCTCAAAGGCGCAAGGTATTGGTCGATGGTTTCTGGTTTAAGTGGCATTGTTCAATGTCCTCAAGGTACAACCATTCTTGGCGTACCACTTCATTCATCCAATCCCCTGGTAGTTCCTTCAGCAACGCTCTGCGGTTCCTTGACCTTTGTGGTTCTCCGGTGGCGATTATCATAACAGTGCTGATTCACACCTTCAGCGTCCGGCGCCTGACTCCGCGCACAGGGTCTACTGCAGCGACCTTAACCACCACCACCGTGGACGAACCGAATGCTGTTGCCGTCGGGATCGCGCACATACATCTCGCGGTTACCCCAGCTTTGATCTGTCGGTTTGAGATCTATGGCGACACCCTTCGCGTTTAGTTCGGCATGCAGCGTATCCACATCGTCAACAACAAGGAAGACCACGCCTCCCGGCACCGCATCACCAGCAAACGAAGAGACGTGCAACTCCACGCCATCACGAATCAAACCCATATAGCAAGGGTCGGGTTGGGCCTCATCAAAGCGGTAGGCAAATGTTTTGCGGAAGCCAAGCCGCTTGCAATAGAACTCCTCCGCAGCTGCGGCCCCCCTTACGTGAAGCACCGGAATCGCCACCTTGAAAATGCTCATAGGATTACCTGATTAAACTTCTCGCCGCTTCAAGCCAAGGACAGCGGCCATCACCAGGGCGACAATAAATGCCGGCACTCCGGTCAAAAGTGGCCAGGCTATGAAGGCGACGAGCATTCGCGGTCGATAACCCGAAGCTGACCCCAGGTCATGAATGTTAGCCCTCAGCGCGAGCAAGAAGCCGCCAATAGCGGCGCCGAGGGACACATGACATGCTGTTACTCGCGCAGCGTTGCGATGTCCAAGGTGCTCATAGGCTACGTGAGCCGCCAACACCACGCCACTTATAACAAAAGCAGACAACCGCCAAAAGAATTGCATCTGATCCGACGCAGCCGCACCGGCAAGTGCAGCAGACGCGATACCAACACCCGCGTAGAGCACGCCTGCGAGTACCACTATGCTGAGCCGTCGTTAAGTTGGAGAGCCGTTCATATCTGATTCCGTTCTCCTTCCCGCTGGGAGAAGGGTTACGGGAGAGGGCTTAGCCGCGCTAACTCCCCCAACCTTGCCCTCCCCCAAAGGGAGAGGGGGAAAACAGGCAAAGAAATCGAAGCAGCTAGTCACTTCTGTGCAAAGCTCGCATCAATCATCTCAGATAAACAAATCTGCGCCACGCGCTTTTGAATCCCGGTCGGTGGTCCTTATCTATTGCCCACACGCGCCACCTGCTAGGCTGGGCACCCTTGAAAATAAATTCATAGGTCGTGCCGTTAAGCGCAAATTTCTCATCGTAAGGCGACGGATTAATACATTCGCCATCATCGGGCAGTCGCGAGCGCTCAGCAGACTGGACGTTCCAGCATGATTCGACTTCGAGGCCATATGAAACAGCTCCAGCCACCGGGCTCCACGCAAGGGTGGTGTTTCGCGGAACAATGTCGAACACGTCGTTGTCCTGGGGACTCAGCTGTACGGGAGCGCGCAAACGCGTGTTATTCCTGACTCTGGCGGATCCAAGTGACAAGGAATTTTTCCTTTTGAGGTACACAGCAAAGTCAGCGGTCCCAGTACGCACGAGCAAGGACCCCGGCGCCTTCCTTACTCCGCCGGCCGACACCAACACACCACCGCCCATGACCCAATCCTCATAACCTTCCGCTACCACCCGTAATCGAAACGGAACCGGCGGCGCAAAGATCCTGAATCGGCCGGAACGGCTTCCCTTCACTATCTCATGAATATGCGCGTTCGCAGTTCGCGCTTGATAAACCCAAACCATGAAACCCCGCACCGGAACATCACTGGCCTCGTCGACGACTTTGCCGCTAATGAGCCCGCTCTTTGGACCCAGCACAAGTGAGAGAGAGGGATTCGAGTTCTGGTCCCCCACAATTGCCTCCGGTATTGGAATTTTGGGATCTCGGTAGAATGGAATGTACGAGGGCATGTACCCCTCTGATATCTTCTCTGCAATCACCTGATACTTCCCGGCGGATGTTAGATCAATCTCGAATTTTCCTTGCTGGTCTGAGTGTGCACAGATCCTGTCGCGAACACGCACAATGGTCCCGTCGGTTGGGATTGCGCAGACTTTGGCGCCGGAGAAGAGTTGGCCTGCATCGTCGCGCAATTCGCCAGTGAGTGTGTAAGGAGCAGCTGATTGAGCGATGGTCACTGCTAGGGTTACGTATTCCGGATTAAACGAGGCTTCGCGTTGGATGAGTTGTTACGTTCCATTGTAATGTTGCCGCGCTCTTTCTGTTACAAACACGACAAACTCGGTTTTCGCTTCAGTATATGCGATTCTGTCATTCGGATGCTTCGCAGCAAGAGATCGCTTCAACTCCTCGTAACGCCTGGCTTCATCAGGGAACTCTCTCAGGTAATCGCGGAAACTGAGCCGCTCCCAGAGCTTTGAATCCGATTCCACCATATGGATGTGATGTGTGCGCTTATTTTCTGAATCGCGTTTGATAAACCAGGCATAAGGAGGCTGACTATCGGTACGCCAGAAATAGTCATAACGTTCTGATTCAAGTAAAGGAACGATTACCTTCCTGGTCTCTTGCAACGTTGTCACTTCTACCAGCATGTCGATAATCGGCTTTGCTGCCAAACCCGGAATTGCCGTACTTCCAAAATGCTCGATTCTCGCGATTAAGGATGCTGGTAGCTTATGTCGAAGAAATTCTGCCTCTCTTTCGAACAAGGCGGGCCATTCGGGATCATAGGGGACGATCGATATTTCCTCACGAATGGCCTCTTCGATACGTTGGCTTAGGCTTTTCTTCAACTGAACATCTCGCAGGCAGTCAAACGATCGAGTTCAGATGCAGCTGCTTCACGGACGAACGCCAATACTTTGGTACAAGGCACCCGGTTAATAGATGTTGCCGTCTTTGATGACCAGCGTCACGCGCCGTATGTCGCTAATGCGCGTCGCCGGATTCCCGTCAACCAGAATCATGTCTGCGAGTTTGCCGGGCCGGATTGAGCCGAGTTCCCCGTCTCGTTTCATCACCCGCGCTGCGCCGATGGTTGCAATACGCAGCACTTGGGGAGCCGGAATGCCTGCCTCAACGTACAGCTCCAACTCGCGGTGCAGCGCAAAGCCCGGCATTGAATCAGTCCCAGCCACAATCGGCACGCCCGCGTCATAAAGCATCTTAACCAGGCGCAGCAGTGCTTTCGCCGATTCGCGGTAACGCTCGTCTTTACCGTCCGGTACAGGCAAACCGCCGGTGAGGAAACCGCGCCGAACAAGCGGCGGTAAACGATCGACGACAGGCGCAAAACCCGTCGGAATTTTACCGGGCCGATCGGTAAACATTCCTTCGAAAATACTCACGGTTGGATCGACCACGATCCTTTCTCTTTCAACAGCTTAATAAATGAAACGACCCTTTCCGAATTCAAATCGATCGTCGCAGCGCGATCGGCAACGGAGATAAAGCGCGCGGGAGTTCTGGTATCTTTCACGTCGTCGAACAAAAAGTTTAGGAATAAAAAGTTGATATGCTGTAGTTCGTCAGCGCCGGCTCGAACAAATTGTTCGGCACTCATAAAAGCGGGAACGTGGCCGCTGACGCGCAGGCCTTTAGCATGTGCGAGTTCGATGATTCTCGGTACTAATTCCGGTTTGATCGAACTGTAAACCTTAATGCCGGTATAGCCCAGCCGAGCGTAATTATCAATCGCAGTTCGCGCTTCTTCTTCAGTGTCAACAAAGACTTTGGTCGGCCCGGCGAAAGGTCCACGCCCGTCCATAAAACCGGTCATCAGGATTCGGGGTCCAATCTCCTCGTTCGCTTCGATCTTCGCTTTGAGCGCCAGCAGAGCGTCGGTATCGTTCGCCAGATCGCGCACCGAGGTCACGCCCGCCGCAAGGTGCATTAAACCGTCGTTGGGCCCGATGTGAACATGCATGTCCCACAAGCCAGGTAGCAGAGTTCTGCCACGAGCATTAATTATTCAGCATTCTTTGGTAGGGCGATGCCATCGACTATCGTTAAGCTTTCCGCAATCGGAGCTTTAAGGTAATCGTTTCCGGCAATCTCGATCGAAACCGGCGAGCCTTGAGAGTCGAGTTTGAGGCGTTGCCGGATTTTCGGCCCGCGTCCGCGGTCGTTATATTCAAATGTAAACTCTCGCACGCCACCTGGTTCGGCAGCGGAAGTTTGCACACCGGCGGGCTTGCCCATCATCAAGACGGTATAGCGCGTCTCCTGCTGTGCAAAAACGGAAGCCGCAAGCGGATACAGACAAACGGCGCTGATCGCGGCGAGTCTAAAGAAGCTTCGGATCATAAGATCTCCTTCTGCCAAAGTGTGCACCGAGCGCTGCGCTACCGGCGGTCCTCAACGAACATCGAATCTCCACCACGAAAATCCGTAGCGCCACATCATCGGATCCTGAATCGGACTGACTACCGCCAAGCCGCCGTCACGAAGAAAGGTGTTTTCTCTTAGTCGGACTGAGATGAAACCATGTACCGGATCGTCATTCCTGTCCGCTCTTTGAGATCAAGAAACCTACTGCGGAAGCTTCAGCAGAGTGGCGGCATTGTCCCAGAAGATTCTTCTCTTATCAGCAGACGTCAGATAACTTGCGGTGGAAACAGATCGCACTGCTGGTGTTATCATCTGCGGCCAAACCATCTGGTCTGAACCAAAAAGAATACGGTCACTCCCTACGGTCTCCACCGCTTCTTTGAGCATTCTATCGAACACGCTACGACCCAAGATCCAGTTTACTACGGCCGTATCGAGGTAGACATTAGGGTAGGCGTATAGCATGTAAAGGGCATGATCGGGGTAAGGCCAGCCCATGTGCATGATGACCACTTTTAGCTTTGGGAAGCGGGCAACCACGTCTTGCAGCAACAAAGGGTCCCCCAATTCGACCTTAAACTTTGGAGCGACGAGTTGCGGCGGGTCTGGGCCATCTAACCCGGTGTGAAAGAAGACGGGAATTCCCCTGCGCTCGCAAACTTCGTAATACGGGAAAAGAAGCGGATCGTTCAGAGGCATGCCTGCGTAAGGAAGTCCCAATTCACCCATCGCTCGCCACTTGCCCTGCTCCACCTGCTTCTCAAACTCTTTCGCCGCTTGGGTATGATCTGTCAGTGAGTAATCAACATCGTAGGAAGGCAGGAAGCGATCGGGAAACTGCTTGACCCAGCGCTGCACCAAGTCGTTATCTCCGCTGAGGAGTCCCTGCCTGATGTTGTTCTTATCCATGTACTCAATGGTTTTCTTCAGGAGAAGAACAGAATCAGTCACCATATTTTTTGCCGTCTTTCTGTGAGCGCCGAAATTCGCGTTGGCGGCTTTTCTAAAGAACTCCGGCGTTGATGCATGCATATGGACGTCAAAGATCCTATAACTATTGGGACTTGGTCTATTTCCTTTTGTTTGCCCTATGGCGAGCGGTGAGACCGCGAAGGTTAGTACGAGACTTACGAATACAGATTTCATAGCTTTAGCCGCTGTCGGAATATCCATGCCCAGGCCTTTATGAAAATACCGAACGGTCATCATTTTAGTAAGCGGTCGCTGCGCCTTTGCCACGCCCGAAGAAAGCGGCCAACATCCGAATTAAGTTTCGCTCGCTCCCTCGAATACCTCTCGCACAGCGGATGAGCTTAGGAATGTAGCCCGCAGGCTCTCATCATTAACGTGCCGGGCGATTGCTTGAACAATGGCAGCCGCGTAGAACAACGCAACCGAGCGAGAAGAGATCCGAACGCGGCGACCGAGCTTCGTGTCCTCAGCCAAATACACCTCGCCCTGACCAATCTTCCTGGTGATGCAATAGTTTTTGAGTGTCCGCGCTGGTTACAGGAAACTCATAACCACCTCTACGCTATGAAAAGTATCGCAACATGAATTCGGACCCGCAGTTTAGAGTCAGGAAAGGACTACTTCTTCGTATTACGCGGGTCATCGGCCGGGTTGACGTATGTGAAAAAGCCATGGCCCCGTGCCGTGGAGTTGCACAATTGTCTTGCCCCTGGCCCATGCGAAGTGGCGCATTCCAGCAGGCCAGAAACCGTAAGTGCCGGCTGGCATCTTGCGAGTCGCTGACTGGTCGAACTTCACACCCATGCCAAGGTTCAGAGTCCCTGAAATAACCGTCACACGCTCAACCTTAGGATGCCAGTGCGGCTGAATCCTGAAGCCGTCGGGAAACCAAATGCGTATAACGAACGGGCCGTCCTTTTTAGGGTCCCCTTCCAGCACGGCAAACTTGGCTCCAGCGGGCAAAAACTCCGGACCCTCTTTCCACTTGATCTCAGCCGGGGAGTGAATCCCTGGCTTTTCGTCGGCGGCAGGGTGGGTCATTTCCTGGCCCAGCGCAATAGGCGCTGCAAAAACAGTCAACGCAATAAGCGACAGAACTCTCGTCATAGATCAAACTCCTTCCAATGGGATATTAATTCAGTCGTCACTGCTGCGAATCATATTTGACCGTTACGTCCAAACTTCTCATTTTCTGAATTGGTGGTGCTCATACTTCGGCTCTCCACTCAGCTCATGCCTTTTCAAGAATTCCCAAGCGCTTCGATTGATCTCTGGTGCGCGGTCGTAATACCAGTGGTTATGTCCTTTTATCTCCGTAAGCTCTGTCTTAAAGCCGCGGGCGTTGAGAGCATCACGGGTGGCTCGGACGATGGGCAACGGAAAGGATGCATCATCTGTCCCAACAAAAATCGCCATCGGGATTTTGCGCTGCGCCAGTTCCATGAATGGACCATCGGTCTTGCCCAGCGCTCCGGCATGAACAGCCGTCGCAGCAAAATACTCTGATTCAAGCAACGAAAGGTACAGAGCTTGTCCGGCCCCTGCGGAGTGTCCAAACAGGTAGACCCGGCGCTTGTTTATTGGGTACTTAACTTCGAGCGCCTCGACGAGTTCACGAATAAAATCCGGCCCATCTTCGGGTATCTTCCATCCCTGTGAGTTTATGGCGTCGGGTCCAGCAATGATAAACCCTTCTTTCTTCGCAAGGTCTTTCCACTTCTCGACGAGCGACATACCGTTGCGCCCTGAACCGTGCAACAAAACCAGCAGCGGGGCGGGTGTCGCCGGAGTGATTTTGTCAGGAACGAAAAGATAATAGACACGCGCCCTCCCCTGCGAGCGGATAATTTCTTTTACAATAATATTTTCCGACTTCACTGGGGATGGCGCAAAAGACATCATGGTCGTGAAGAGAACGAGGATGAACAGTTTCATAAATCACCTTGGCTGAGGAACCGAATTACTTCTGGTTATTCGACCGCGAAAGATTCAAGCTAACTAGTGAACTTTCCCAATCATCATTAGGACGATGTACGGCGCACGCATACCAGACAACAGCAAACATAATGTATTCCATAGGCCTTATTTCGAGGATGGCCTGCCAGGTTGCGCTAGCGAAGGTTTGGCCTGTTGTGTTGCCAGCTTCCAATCCACTCCATCGCTGGAATACCAGACGTCATTTTTAAAATTGTCCCAGGACCTTTCCATCCCGCCCATTCTCCATATCCGATTCTTAAAGAAAGCGCCCGTCATGCCATAACGCTCGCGCCAACCTGCATTCGATTGCGCGTGCGCCCATTGCATACCATCACCAGAAGACCAGACAAATTTTGCCGCCGATCATCCAGAGTTTATCGAAGGCGACAAGGGGCACGATGGTCATCGGCCACTTTCCGTAGTGCGAACAAGCTTGTGGCCAACACCATTGCCCTTTGCACAGTCAGACCAGCACCCCTTGCCCGCAGCAAAGGCTTGCACCCGAGTGTATTTCTGCACTGCTTCGGAGGAGGTATTCACTTTGTTGCGATTAACTGTGATCGGCGCGAGGGATATGAGCATCATGACGAGGCCTACTGGAATAGCGGGCCAGGTCATTATTCTTTCCTCCTTCGATAGACCAGTTCTTACGCGGGCGGTGCTGGATAGATATTACCCGCAAACGCGCTCAAAAAGTCGAACGAAATTACCGCCCTGGATTCCGTCGATATGAGCGTCAGAATAGCCACGGCGAGCCAGCCCGTCGGCTAGTGCTTTCAAGCGCCCAGGAGCATTCAGTTCTGGCACCCGCACGTGGCGCACGGCCCACTCAGCACTCGGCCCACCGCTGTTATTTTTCTGAACGTTTCCCATGCGATCAACTTCTGCTTGTGCATCGAGCCGGTCGAGCGCGCCATCGCTGCCAAAACCAACGTGCAACGGTCCAATCAACTGTACGACGTGGTCGATATGATCAAGCACGGTATCGAGAGACGCAGTCGGTCCGGAAGTTAGCCACGTCGTCATGTTGTAGACACCGAAGAACCCGCCGGCTTGCCCCAGCGCTTTGATCTCTTCATCCGATTTATTGCGGGCCGTCGGCGCTAATGCCCGGGAACCGGCATGGGTAACAGCGCAGGGTTTTGTTGAAGCCTTCACGGTATCGAGCAACGACTGTCGACTGCAGTGTGAGAGGTCAATGATTACGCCGAGTTGATTCATCTCTACAACCAATCGCTCTCCCGCTAGACTCAGGCCACCGTCACGCTTCTCCATAAACGAATCGGCCCAGTGTGTGCGGCTGTTATGCGTAAGCTGCAACACTCGGAGCCCAAGTGTGTGGAACAAACGCAGGCTCTCATCGAAAGCAGCTAACGAAGAGCCGAGAATAGTAGCGTCCTGACAGGCGAGTACGATGCCTAACTTCCTTTCTTTTTTAGCGCGTTCGAAGTCGCAGACCCGCCGCACGGCAAACACTCTGGTATCGGGCTCGCCAAACCGCGCAGCCCATCGCGAAAGTTCTCGCACGGCATTGTTGTACTCGCGAGGCCACCCAGCGATATCGAACACGACCGCATTCAAGTTCGCTTGGATCGCGTGAACAATCATCTCGGGCGTGAGATTCGGCTCGTAGCAGAGCGCGTCAACCGTGATCCCGATGTTCTTACCCGATTCCCCGATGTCTTTATTCTGCCCTGCCCCTGCATCACGCGTCAGCGTCGCGACAAGACCTGCTGCGGCAAGACTGGAGATGAAAGTGCGACGTTTAATCATTCCTATTTTTCCTCAATTTAAGCCCTGTTAAGTTACGTGGCTGCCTTTGCCGGTCGGTGTGAATCAACAATATAAACACAGCAACCCGTAACTTTATGACAGAAAGTTTCCACCAGGCAGCCTAACGCTGGCTTAGCAGACCTTCAGGAGAATTGGAGCGTAAAACGAGGGCCTTGACACTGTACGAACTGCCTACTTTTGGTTATTCGACCGCGAACACAACAAACAACACGATCGCTGGACGTCTGTTCGTCATTTGATTACCGGCGCCGTGGGTCGGATTCTTCGTCCAGCATTTTCGTGGTGTTCTCAGTCACGCTTGGTGGCTGAACTATCTCGGACGTCTTTCCCCTTTGTGCTAAGAAACTCTCGATCGGCGCGACGCGTGGCGGGGGTAGTTGGGAGATGCGCGCGTTGTATCCGAGTTGTCCAGCCATCATGGGGACGACCTGCGGTTGTGGGGCAAGTTCTTTTGCCGTGGCTCTCTTATCGGCGAAGAAGACACCATAAAGGATGCGCAAAAAGCCAATGACAAAGAGGAGAAAGGGCACCAACAGAAGTACCGCGAAACCGTCATCGATGCCTGCGAGCACGCCCACAAGGATTGCTAGCGCCAGGCTTCCCAACATTAGCCATGCGCCTTTGCGAGCATTTCGCTGACCTCGAGACAGTTGCGGCGGGTACGCTTCCGCCACAGATTCCACCAGGCCGGTGCCACTCGCCACCAACTCTTTCACAACGCTGAGTGAAAAACCGCAGCGCGAGCAAAAGCTCATTTCATCGGAAACCTGTTGCTGGCTACACTTGGGACAATACATTAAAACCTCGCAGAAAAGAGACAGTCGTGGCCCGAAAAGTTTACGAACAGAGTATAAGTTAAGTTCGCATGTTTCAGCGGCTTCACCAGCACCATCCCAACACCGACGCGTCTGCAACCGATTCGTTAGGTAGCACTGGATCGATATCGCGGAATCCATCGCCCGACTGCTTGTGTGTATCTTTCGTACGATTCGCCGAACCCCCGTCGCAAGCTGGGCTCCTCGTAACCCGCCACAAATATATGCGCCAGAATAATGAAAACTCCTGCTTCAATCAGAACCGGCAGCGACATGAAAAATGTCGCCTCACCTATCAATATCGTCACGACTGACACGTACATGGGGTTGCGAACATATTTATAGAGTCCTCTGACAACCAGAGATTTCGGCGAATCAATTGGCGATATTGTTCCTCTTCGTCGTGAAAAGAATTCCCGAATGCACCACAGTAATCCTGCTGAGCCGGTTACTATTAGGGGAGCTCCTAAATAACGACGTGGTTGATGGCTCGAGAGAATGCCGGCACTCCCCGATGAGATAAGCCAATAAGGGATCAACACCACTGCCGTCCCCGGCTGCAGAATCGTAAAGAAGATGCTGCGAAGTAACAGCATAAGCTTAGTGTTCGTGATCCGCGTAACGTCGATCAAGCCATGCTGCGCATTTTCTCAACGCGTCTTCATTTAAGGTTCATCGAAAAATAGTGCGCTTCGAGATTCATTCCCTTTCGCACGTAGAAACGGTGCGCGTCGAGCCTGCTGACACGCGAAACAAGCCGCACTTGCTGACAGCTATTCTCTTTAGCGTGTTGGACCAGCCAATCAAACAACTCGCCGCCATACCCTTTCGATCGTTCGTTGCTTTTCGCCACGAGGTCTTCTATTTCAAGATATTTGCCGCCAGCCAACCATTCGGAAATTCTGAACCCGGCGACGGCTTTGATTTCACCGTCGGTTAAGTAAGCCAATTGAAACCCGGCAATTTCAGTCAGCCTTTTGACTAAGGGCAGGAAGTCGTCCGGTTGGATATGCGGACGCAGTTCAGCCATCACCGAATAGCAATCAAGAATTTGCTGCTCGCTTTGGGCGACGTTTATTCTGCCATTCATACAAACTCAAACGTAAGGCAGACAGTTTGAAGGCGCCGAACGCCCGCCTCAGTTGCTCATTGCTCAACGGCCCTCTTCAGGGCTGCTCTTGCAAGCAAGCGCGTCGAATCCAAAGTCGGCAGCGGAGTGTCATCCGAGCGCACGATCAACGGTATCTCAGTGCAACCGAGGACGACCGCATCACAACCATGCGCTTTGAGTTTCTCAGTAACTTCGTTGAAGTATAAACGGGACGATTCCGGGAAGATGCCGTTGACTAACTCCTTAAAGATGATCTCGTTGATCTTTATCCTATCCGCCTCAACAGGTATTTCGCTTTCTATCTTGAATTGCCCTAAGGCCTCCGGGTAGACATCGCTTTCCGCCAGATACTTTGTGCCTAAGATTCCAAGCCGCGCGTAGCCCGACCGATGTGCCTCTTCGGCGACTGCTCCGGCGATGTGTAGCCATGGGATCGGAGACTGCGGAATTAAATACTTGAACGCCTGGTGGTAAGTGTTATCGGGGCAGATAGCAAAGTCGGCACCAGCCCTGGCGAGCTTGTGCGCGGAAGCTGCCAGTAACTTGGCCACCGCCTCCCAGTCGTTGGCGCGAATGTGCGGCATGTGTGCCGCCATTGGCGCCGAGTTCATAGTTATCTCAGGATGATTATGCTCACCCATGACAGTCGGCGCCTCCAGACAAATGGTGCGATAACACAACGCGGCGCCTTCGGCGCTACCGGCTACGATGCCAATGTGTTGGGTCACTGTATCTGTCGCCTCCACGTATGGTCGTTCGTGATTTTGACCGGGAACTGGGGCTTGATGAAAAGTGACGATTGTGCGTTAACACTCTGGAGACTGCAGACGAAAAACACCAGAACTACTGCCAGGTGGATCGTGTATTTCGATTTCATCCTCACTTCTCCACCCTAATATGCGTTGCCGATAGTAGCGCTCTCACGCCAGACGCGTTGGTGTTCGGCGTCAGCGAACTCTAGCTGCGCGCCTCCCTGGCGCGCTTCGACCATTGCCATAGACCACCAGTAATCTCGATGGGCAAACGATGGCCCAACTGGCGGGAGAGCATGACAATCTGCCCGCGATGATGACCTTCATGCGCGACGAAATAGGTTAGGACGTGCCCGACGTCGAGAGGAAGGTTGCGCCAGGTGTACGACGAGGAGGCGGGGATTGTGCCGTCTCGGTCACAACCGAGACTCAGCAAACTAATGATGCCGCGACTACTGCGGCCCAGCGCTGAAATCAGTTCCTTTGGTCCAACCTTATGTCGATTGACGGTTTGCGGCACCGCGATGCTGTGCTCGTTTCCGAGCGTCTTGATCCAGGTACACCGCGCGTTATGAACGTGGCCGGCGATCATGCGAACGGTGCGACGTGGGGCTCCCGGCACGGTGGCTTCCCATAGCTCTTTGGGTAAGTTCTCGATGAGGAACACGGTGACGCGATTGTTGGTTCTCCACGCGGCAAGCAGGCTTTCTCGCAGGTCAAATGCAGAGTGCATCACCAAGCCCTTCACAGAATGACTAAGCCGACGGCGCGCAATTGTTCCGGGATCCCACCGTAGGATCTAGTTCTTTGGTTTGTCCCTGGTTTTCGTAATGCTCTCGCTGAGTTTGATAATCCTATCAAGATCGCCGCCTGCTTTTTTGCCTTGCTCAACGTCGAGCGCGCCCATCGACTCGAAAAGCGGGTTGGTGACGAAGTCGTAGATGTGCTTTCGAAGAGTCATGAGTAATTCTTCGACCGGCGCGTTGTTGGTCTCGACCCGAGCCGTCTTCTGCTGGGATTTTGGGAGCGCCAAATTGGCTTTCAGTCGCGCGGAATACTTCTTTATCTCCGCGACCTCTCGAAAAACGGAATTGAGCCTGCGGTTGAGCCCCTCGTTGTCGGCCATAAAGAGCACGATTTGATTATAACTTTCTTGCAGCCCCTTGAAGTCGTTTTTGACCTCCTCGGCGAGCTCCTGGCCACGCCTACGGTCAGCCGACGTCGCGGTTCGCCCTTTCAGGTCGCGGCTCGACTTTTGGCGGTCATACTCCTCGCTCTGCCGGTTCAGAACCTCTGTGCGACGTTGAACCGCCGTCGGCCTGTCGCCCCGCTGTGCGAAGGCGGGATCCGCCGCAGCCGCCACGAAGCAAAGCGCCGCCGTAGGCACGATGGCGATGATCTTAAGCTTCGGCATAAATACTTCTATGTCGCCTTTTCCATGCTGTCGGATTATTGATCACCCAGCGGGTAATCCTATGCGCGCTAATTCTTCAGCCGTACACTTCATTATACAACCTCCCGAGTTCATCAGGGTCGAACACGTAACCGAAGGGCTGCCTGCTGATTTCGTCCCTGCGCTCGCTTCGCACAAAAGCATCCCACTCGGATTTCGTGGGAAAGTTCAGGATAACCCTCGCTACTGCGACTACTTCACCTTCAAAGGGCGCCAAGACAGGCTCTCCCCATCCATAACAATCTGCCACGCTTACTCTACCGAGCACATGACGCCAAATTGGCTTGCCGTAAGCTTTCTTGTAAGGGCCTAGCAGACGTGCGAAATCAAATGCGTAACGCTGACCGAATAATCAGTCCCGTGGCTAGGGACGCGCTCTGCCGGCGTGTGAAGCGCAGTCCATTCTCCCCTGAGGGGAATACAACACTAACAGCTCTATCTCTTTCCAAGTGGGACAGCATCGTTACGGCGGTTGTTAGACCTCGAGTGCGAGCAACCATTGGAAACACTGTCCCCATAGTCCGAAATCGCGCCGTAGGCTGCAAGACTTTGTTGAGCTCGTTGTCTTTGAAATCACTACTTTAACTCGACGCGGAGTAGTCGCACCGGCGTCTTGCTCAAATTCTCGACCGAGTGGGGAGCTTGAGGCGGCATCCAGATCGTGTAGGGAGTCTTCATGCGCGCTTTGTCGGTACTCGAGTCGTAGAGCAACTTACCGTCGCGATCGTAGTCGCGAATCAGATCCTCCGCCATGACGTACATCACGCTGGGCCATTTGTGGCCGTGGACAGGTTCGCGCTCCCCAGGTTGTACTGTCACTTCCAGCACGCGCACCCGCTCGTTTTCAAGCACCACTTTATGATTTTGCGGCGCGGCAACTGTGGCATCCAACGCCGCAGGCCAAGTCGCCGGATTCCTCGAATCATATTTGGCTGGCTCCCCCGATTGTGCGCTGAAGGTGTTCTGGTCTTGCATGATCAGCCACCTGCCGCCCCGCTTTACTACGACGAAGGTCCTGATCTGGCGCTCGTTCTCGTGCTTGACTCCGTCGGGCGTGGTAAACGTGCTGGTCCGGCTGGGCACCGTCACCACCGCCACGTCCGGCGTGGCGAATCGAACCGCCATCTCTTCAGGGGTGTCTGTTACGCCTTTGAGGAAGGTCGAGTGGACCTCCTTCAACTCCTTGAGGACAACCTCGCGCCCGCGCGTCCACCCGCCCAACGGGTTGATGTGGTTCCAGTCCTCGGTTGTGAACTCCTCGACGCGTCCGAAGCCATGCGAGTTAAAGGCGTCGTAGAAAGATTGCACGGCCTGACGCACTTGTTTCTCTTCGCTCGGCGCCTGAGCAAAAGCAGCTCCGCTGAAACACAGACTTATCACAGCAGCCAGAAGAAGTCTCATAGTTGTTCCTTCATCTTCGTTATATTGGAGTGGAACGAATTGAACTTGACGGGCGACATCACTATCTGCTTGTTATTGAGCAAAAGTGAGACGCCGCTTCACCAGGCGGCAGAGTACCTCATCGCGCGGCAAAGTCAGATGCGTCTACTAGCCTGACGACATTGTCAATCAGATTCCGTTATGACCACAAATCACTCCCGTCGACTCCTGTGTCGCCTTCAGCATCATCTGCACCACCTTGAAGTCGATTCTCTCAGGCTTTGAATAACGAATAACGCCCTTGCCTAAACTCACACCCGGTACTTTGAGCAAATCTCGATAGGCATTGAGCACGTCTTATCTGAGGATATACAGCCCTATGAAATTCTTTTGGTTGGCAAAACCAACCTCCACTTCGCCATTGCGCGAGTAGCATGGCCCACCGTATTCCATCGATTCTTGGAAACCTTCTAGTGAAGTGCGACACAGCTTACGCAGCTTGGCGAGCGCCGCCTTTCTTTCAGCGGGACTTCATCGAGATAGTCAGTTACATCTTTTGCTCTGCTTTGCATGGTGGCCTCATGATTACTTTCCTGGAATTGCCGTGAAGCGGATTGTAGGCATCATCGCGGTTTCGGCTTAGGTCCACGCAAACGAGTTGAAAAAGACGTTGTTGGGCTGGCAATCATTCCCCATGACGATGTCGAGATCGCCGTCCCCGTCGACGTCGCCGAGAGCGATTGGCCTCGTATTGTCGTTGCCGGCGCCAAATAGACTCCCAGGGACCAGCCGGCCGGTCCGGTCGTTTAGATAGACGCGGCTGGGTTCACCGCCGTTCTCCTGCACATAACGATCGGGCTGGCCGTCGCCATCAAGATCGAGGCCTTTTATCGACACGGCTACATTTCCGAGAACGATATCCAAATCGCCGTCCAGGTCCATATCGCCCAGAGAAACTGTCCAGGTCAGTTCCTTGCCTGTTCCGAACCGGTGAGTGTCACGGAAGTAGCCGCGCCCATCATTGACGTGTACTGCATGTGGTTGCTGCCAATTCCCAGTCACAATATCCAAGTCGCCATCGCCATCGACATCTCCCACGGAAACTGATGTCGTGTCTTCGCGGCCCGTGCCGATCTCTCGCTTCTCTGCGACGCCGCCACGACCGTCGTTTACATAGACGATGCTGTGGACCTGGTAGCGATTGGCTACGATGATGTCGAGATCACCATCACCATCGAGATCGGCCAAGGAGACGGAAAGGCTCCAGTCTTTTCCAGAACCCAGTGCCTGCTCGGTCCAGCGCCCGCCGGTTTCATTGATATAGATGTGATCTTGCTCAGGTCCAACCAGGACGACATCGAGGTCGCCGTCCTTGTCGAGGTCGCCCATGGCTACGGCACGCCGTGATTTACGACCCGAGCCGAGACCTCGCAAGAAGGTGAAGTTTCCTTTTCCATCGTTTCTATAGAGCGCTGACCGGTCGCCCGTGTCGTTTGCTACGACGATATCCAGCGCGCCGTCGCCATCCAAATCGCCCAGTGCCACACCGTACGATCGATCAGGCTGGTTTACCAGCGCGCGTCGCCCGTAGAAATCACCCCGCCCATTGTTGGAAAATACCCAATCTGCCTCCGCAAAGTGTCGGCCATTAGCGAACACGATATCCAGGTCGCCATCGCCATCCAGATCGCCCAGGGCGATACCCGCAGTGTGGTTGACACCGTCACAGAAGGTGGACCATTGCGAGAAGGTTTGTGCCTCTACGACGCCTGACGAAGCAACTAAGGCCAGGATTGCTCCTATCGATCTACGTCTTCTCAGAGATTGCAAGGCGACCTCCATCCTTTGGCCCACGGAGCCAGTATGACAGTTAACGCCAAGCATCAGCGGAAAGGCCCCGAATACTCGGAAACCAAGATGCTTGTAGACAGAACAAAGAACCAGAGAGGCCATTTTACTGCACCCCTCTGTTGCTCTTGTATCGATGACACAGATGATGGTAGCTCTGGCGATTACATCTGAAGGGTCTAACGCTGCGCTCCAGCCGCGGCGCGCGATCAGCATTCAAATCTCAGCAGTAAAAGCAGTTGAGAAGCATGCTCGCGCCGTCAGCTGCAAGCGCTTTTTCGGTTGTGCAGACCCCAGGAACTGCTCGTGAAAATCTTTCGCAGCCTACTTTACGGCGAGAGGGCTGAGGTGTGTGGAAACAATGACCCAACGGTCTCCCACTTTTCTCAACACGGTTGTCGCCCGGTAAGTGCCGCTCATGTCTTGCCCTTTGTGACTGGCTTTTAGAGTGGCTTTCGAAGTCACGATTGCGGTGTCGTTACCGAAGGTTCGCCAAGTTCGTCCCTCGGCTACGACAGACTGGTATTTCAAATCGCCGGAACTCATCGCCGCGACTGCTTGTTCTTTATTAAGAGTTGAGCCATCGGGTCCAACACGAAGGTATTCACCAGCAAAAAAAGGTCCAACCGCCTCCGCGGAATTCTTTATCAGCGCCGCGAAGTAGTCATCCATGAATTGATTCAATGTTTTTTCGTCAACTGCGCTGGATTGACTCGCGACGATATCCGTCAGTTGCGACGAGACGACTTGCCAGCGATCACCGTTTTTTACCAGCACAACCATTGCTTGAGAATTAACCGGTTGTACTCCGGCTCGGGTGATTGTCTTGCCCGTTACGTGATAATTCGCCACCGCTGTGTTGCCGTATTGACGAACCTTCAAGCCGTCAAACACCAACGTTTGGTATTTTAGATCGCCTGCTTTGATTGCATTGAGTTGTTGGGCTTTGGTCGTGCTGCTCCCGTCCGCGAGACCGATCACGTAATCGTCGGCGTAGATGCGACCTGCTGTGTCAACGTCGTCGCGGCTCAAAGCATTCATCAGTTCGGTCAGTGTTTGGCGAATAGCCGCTTCGTCATTCGCTTGACCGAAAACAAATGTGGTTGTGGCAACCACCATCGCCATTGCCAACAATATTCGTTTCATACCCGCATTCTCCTTTTTATAGTTGTGGCCGTACAAAACCGGCATGGTTAGGGAAAGATGCACTGCTTTACGCAAGTTTCAGCGCACGTAAAAGAATCTACGACTCATGAAGCAATTGAACAGCTTGACTCTGCGAAGCCGCCCAGCCCTGGCCTTTGGCTGCGACGCATGATCACCATTAGCCAGCAGGAACAGATTAGTTGGGAAACATTCTATCGCCTCGTCAACTGCCAGGCTTCGTTGGGCCGCATCACGCAACATTATATCGTCAGTGTAAATCCGCCATCCGGCGTCAGCGTTGTGCCGGTGATGTAACTGGCCTCATCCGAGCATAGGAAGAGGATGGAACGAGCGATCTCCTCCGGGCGACCCGCGCGCCGAAGATGAACAGTTAACAACGTTTTGTCGTACAACTCGTCCCCCAACTTCTCTCGGCCGCGACGATGCATCGGCGTATCAATGAATCCCGGACACACAAGGTTAACTCTGATTCCCTGAGGCGCTAACTCCGCGGAAACACTCGTCGTTAATCCGATGAGGCCGTGCTTTGAGGCGACATAGGCCGAGCCAGTTTGGAAGCCGAGGAAAGAATTGACGGAGCCGACGTTGACGATGGCGGCACCGTGTCCACCATCGAGCATGGCTCTTGCCTCATACTTCATGCATAGAAATGTGCCTTTCAGGTTGATGTCCAGAACTCTGTCCCATTCATCCTCAGCCAAATCGGTAATCCCAGCCAACTGCCCCTCGATGCCGGCGTTGTTCACCGCGTAGTCGAGACGGCCGAACGCCTCAATCGCGTGGGCAACCAGCCGCTCCACGTCCTTCGCTGCGGACACATCCGTCTTGATGGCGGTCGCTTTCCCTCCCCGGGCTTCGATCTCAGTCACAAGCGAACCGAGCTCATCTTGACGCCGCGCAGCCAGCACAACCCTTGCGCCGTTCGCAGCGAAGGCCTCGGCGGTTGCCCTTCCAATCCCACTGCTCGCTCCGGTAATCAATGCAACTTTGTCGTTCATAGCTGACACTTGACGTCCTCTATTCACCAATTAACGTGTCGTGGGCGCGTCCGCTCAGTTTTTGCGGATTGCTTTCACCATCGAGCGCCTGAAATCAATGAATCAGCTCACCGGTAAACCTGTCCCGACCGCTCCAATATGGACAACTGGGGCAGGCCTCTCCTTCCGGGTAATCAACTACCTCCTCATGCGGACAGCCAATGATCCGATCTACCATAGACACTGACAGCACTTGATGCTCACGCAGAAAAGCACTTATTTGATAAGCGACATCCTCGTCGAAACGCAGGTCCTGCTCCTTCCCGTACCATCGCTCTAGAATCTCCGGCTCGGAGCCTTCACGCATCACGATCCCAACCGCCACTTTGCTTGCTTCCTGGGCAGTAGGACCATAGAAAGCAATGGTGCCCACGGGATAACCGCGAAAGCCCTTCTTAGCTCGTTTCGATAGTGGGCTCTTGAATGGACGTTTGGTCTTCATCAACTCCTCAGTGAACCACGAAGCACCTAACGACGGCCGTCCGCTGCGGCGCCCGATCAGCATTCAACCTTAGGGGAAAAGAGGTTACTTGCAAAGAATGCTATCGCGCCGGCAGTTGCAAGACTTTGTTATGCTGTGCCCGCTGCGAGCCACACTACAAGTCTACCGCCTGGTCATGGGCGTGAAACATAATAGCGAGAGCCGCAGGGTTTGGAAATGGGCTACCTTGATTGTTATCACCGTCCATACAAAGTAGTACTTCAGATAATCCGTTCACGCTCCTGAAGATGACATCCAACGCTGGCGGTTAACCGGCGCGCACAGATGATCGAAGATAAACAGATTGCTTATTGCGCGTCCGGTCAACAACTTGTTAGGCAGGCCGGCCCCTGCTGTACTTTCAGCCCGTCTTTTTCCTGCCCTCCCAGTTAAACGGCTTATCGACATTAAAATAAACTACACTTTGCTGATTAGTTTGGGGATTAATCACCGTCAGGGCGTCAAAATGGTGCCCCTTGTCTTGCAATAGCGACTGCTTGATCGGCCTGAGACTCATTGAACGCAACAAGGCGTACTCTTCATTGATTGAAATGACCTCGAACGCTGTGTCTGTGCTCTTACCGTCGCCTTTCGACTTAATAGAATTCAGCAAGCCCTCAGCCATAAACTTATGGAACTGCGCACGCTCAGCGTTGCCTGATTCCTGGTATGCAATCTGCGCCACCATGTGGGCATTAACCTCGACGAAATTCTTCTCCAGCACCGACTCAGCAATCTTAATAGCTTCTGCGTAATTCGTTTGAGCTAGCGCACCGTACAGCGGCCTGTATGTCATCATGGGCGTAAGGGGATTGTAATTAGCTGATTCATAAAACCCGATGCGCAACTCGGTGAAGTCAACTGATCGGTCGCCGTTCTTCGCTTTCTCTACTAATTCATAGAACGTGCTTTTCCCCGCGACTGATGGCGTATGTTGAGACTGTGCAGCTATTGAGAGGAAGGTTAATAAAGTCAGTATGCCTGCTTTCAGTGCTCTATGTGTCATATTGGATCTCGCTTTCTATTGAGAGGAACTAAAGCTGATTTATTCATTCTGACAGAAATAGGTGCACCCGAGGAAGAGGCCGCCTAACGCTGGCCTTGCGCGCGCCCAGTGCTTTAGCTGGGCAGCGCGCAATGGATCAACCTTTTCAATCTGGGGTACAAGTTGAGCGATCTGCTGGCAAAACCCCGTGCTGTCGTCCTTCAACATCTTGTTGCCGCATCCATTCGCAAAGGCACTCATGGTGAATAAGTTGATCAGGTCTCGAAAGGTTGCGTCATCTACCGCCGGAGGCGTGAAAGAGTTAGCCAGGTTCTGCGCGAAATACAGGGCGTTCCAATCTTGAGCAAGATTAGCATTCCGAAGCTTTACGACGATTTCTTTATAGAGGCTCAGCGCCGGCACTCGAGGTTTTCTGATTAGTTGCCTAAGCAGTGGCAGAAGATCGTCGGAAAACCCCCGCGATAGCGATTGGCGAGCGAGCTTGAGAGCGATGTCCGGATGGCTGGCAGCGACTTGTTTCGCCAAACGCACTTCAATCGCGCGTTCGCTCTCAGAAACTTCGTACGGCAGCGGCTTGTCCGAACCTACCTCAGTTGCTTTGAGAAATGCGAGCGCCGACTCGGCATCGTACTTGGCAATCCGCTCAACAGTATCGACTCGCAATCGATGAAAAACCATGAGAGTGTGCACATCTGTCGGGTCGTCGGTTTGCCGAGTCTGCAGCCCAGCTTTGATGTCGTCCTCAACCGCAACTAACAGCGCTCGCGCGCGTTTATCATCGTGGGTCCAAAGCGACGCGGCGATGTTGGAACCCAGACGCGCTCGATTTTCCGCAGACTGTAAAGTATTGATCTGACTCACCAGCGACTCGAGTAAATTGAAAGCTTTTTCTCGCAAAACCGCATCGGTCATTTGCGCATTCTCTGGGGTTGAGTCGTTTCGCTGGGCCTGTGCGAGTCCAGAGCTGAGCACGAGCGTGACGATGAGAACCAAGTGCGATAATTGGTTATGGGTCATCGAACCTCCAAAACCTTAGCCTCACAAATAACGGGAAAAAGAGAATAGGCTGAAATTGTAACAGGAGCCTATTGACGCAACGCCTGCCATCAGCCGCCGCGCACACAACCTGATTACGGCCAAGTCTCGCGCTTGAAGGCTACGCTATTCGCGGTCGGCTGCATGGCGTTATAGGTCGTCAAGTTGTTGGGCGACGGCGCTGCAAGATGACAGCAACCCATTGCGCACCGTACCTCCCGATAAACCAAAAAGAACATACTCACCCGATAACCTGACGTATATTCTTCTGGGGGTCTGAACATTGGGTCGCAAAATCAGACCTTGATAAAACTCGCTTCATCTCGCTGGCGGAAGCGAAACGCGCTGCCGGTTCTTGCGCCAAGCTCTTCTCGAAAAATTCCGCCGAGCGTTTGTCAAGCTCAGTGAGAGATTCGTCGCTCGTCATCGCCCGCAGAAGCTCTTGATAACTGTTTCCGCGAAATGGTTTTTCTCCATACAGGGCTTCATAAATCATCACACCGACGGCGAATAAATCACTCCGTTCGTCCGTCCTTTCGCCGCGCAGTTGTTCGGGCGGCATGTAGCCGAAAGTCCCCATGACCATCCCCGGTACGGTCACGCTGTGCGCGGCAGGCTCTTGTTCGTTGAGCCGCGCCAAACCGAAATCCAGAATGCACAGACGC
>JBPCLZ010000002.1:0-10115 GCA_051002775.1 Pyrinomonadaceae bacterium
TTCAAGTGCTCGGTCTCTACTCCTTAGCCCGTTTGTGATTGGCCATCTCTACCGAACCGCCCGGTACGGACCCGTATGCCGGGTGGTGTGGGAGGGGGGAGCCGCGAGACTTCTCCCTATCCCGATCTGGGGCAACGCCCCAGGACCTGGGGAATAGAATCTTGAGCGCTGATAGCGCGACATAACTGACTGGGGAGAATCGATCCTTCAGAGCATTGGCCCTTTAGGCTGTCCCTGGGGCGTTGGCCCAGGCTATTACCTCTCGCGCTCTTGGCGCCTACTTCTTAAATCATGGCCACTCCTGATCCAATTCGCGAGCAATCGCTCGAGCGTTCGCTGCCCAATAGTGCCGAAGCTGAGCGCGCAATTCTCGGCGGCATTCTGCTCGACAACGCCCTGATAAGCCAGGCAATCGAGTTGTTGCGACCGGAAGATTTCTACGTGCCTTCGCACCGGCGAATCTTTGTGGCGATGACTGCACTCTTCGAACGCGGCGGTGAGATTAATCCCATCCTGATTGGTGAAGAACTCAAGAAAGAAAACGCGCTGGAGTCAGTCGGCGGCATCAGCTTCATCACTAACTTAACTTACGGACTGCCGCATTCAACCAACATTGCCCACTATGCAAAGGTCGTTCGCGGCAAGTCGATGTTGCGACAACTAATTCGGGCCGCGAATAAGATCACTCAGGAAGCACTCGAGCAGGAAGATGAACCAGAAATCATTCTGGACCATGCCGAGCACGCAATTTTTCAGTTAGCTGATGAGCGCATTCGCCAGGGGTTTGTGCACGTCAAGCCAGTTGCCGAACAACTGCTGGAAAAGATCCAGGAGATGGAAGGCCGCGCCGCCGTCTTAACCGGACTTACCACCGGCTTTGCAGATTTGGACAAGATTACATCGGGACTGCAGCGGCAGGATTTGATCATCGTGGCCGCCCGGCCCTCGATGGGAAAAACAAGCTTTGCACTGATGCTGGCTGAGAACGCCGCCATTCACGTTCCCGGCGCTGTCGTCGGCGTTTTCTCGCTGGAAATGTCGAAAGAAGCGCTCGTGATGCGCATGCTTTGTTCTCAGGGCAACATTGATGCGCAGCGTTTTCGTAATGGTTTTCTTTCGCGGCCAGAGTGGGCGCAAATTGGGAAGTCTCTCGGCATTCTCGCTGAAGCGAAAATATTTCTCGATGATACTGCTGGCATCTCGGTTCTTGAGATGAGGGCGAAGGCTCGCCGGCTGGCAGCGGAACAGAAGCGTTTGGATCTGATCGTCGTCGACTATCTTCAGTTGATGACCGGCTCGGCGAAACGTTTCGAGTCGCGCCAGCAGGAGGTTTCGCAGATCTCGCGCGAGTTGAAAGGCCTGGCGAAGGAGCTGAACATACCGCTCGTCGCGCTCTCCCAGCTTTCACGCGCGCCTGAGTCGCGTTCCGATCACCGGCCGCAGCTTGCTGACCTGCGCGAGTCGGGAGCGCTTGAACAGGACGCCGACGTCGTTGCTTTCATTTATCGGCCTGAGCAGTATAAAACTCCGGAAGAGCGCGACAGCATGCCTGACGAAGATAAGAACGTCGCCGAACTGATCGTTGCCAAACAGCGTAACGGTCCCACCGACACCATTCGTCTGCGCTTTACTCCATCCAGCATGCGGTTTGATAATCTCTACCGCGAATGATTTCGTCCGATCAAAACACAAAGCAATCAGTCAGCATGACCGGTCATCGCCCTACCTGGGCGGAGATCAATCTCGACGCGCTCGCGTCAAATTTTCATCTTGTAAAAAATCACGTCGGGGCCGGCGTGAATGTGATGGCGGTCGTCAAGGCAAACGCTTATGGTCATGGCGCGGTGGCGTGTGCGCGCCGGCTGGCACGCGAAGGCGCGAACTGGTTTGGTGTCGCTTTGCCGGAAGAAGGAATTGAACTAAGAAACGCCGGCATTACGCAACCGATTCTTTGTCTGGCGGGTTTTTGGGAAGGTCAGGCAGAGCTTTGTCTTCAGCAGTCGCTCGTCCCGGTTGTTTACCGGTTGGATATGTTGGAAGCGATTGATCGCGCAGCACGCGATCGCGGCGTCGTTGCCGATGTTCACTTGAAGATTGATACGGGGATGGGTCGTTTAGGAGTGCGCTTTGACGAAGTTGCAGCCTTTACGCCAGAGCTAAATAGGTTCAAAAACATTCGTATTGACGGCCTTATGACCCACTTTGCGGCTGCTGACGAACCGTCTTGCGAACCGCTAACGCGCGAACAAATACAACGCTTTCAAAATGCAGTCGCGGCATTTCGTGAACCAGGTTACGCGCCGACCTATGTTCACCTCGCAAATTCCGCCGGGATCTTTGCGGAGCGCGACAGTTGGGGGAACATGGTGCGGCCGGGCGGTGTGTTATACGGTCTGTGGCGCGACATCCTCTCGCCTTCGGATCGCGAGCTGGACTTCCATCCGGTCATGTCGTTGCATTCGCGGATCACTCTGCTGAAGTGGGTTCCCGAAGGAGAAACAGTCGGTTACGGTTGCACGTTTGAAGCGTCGCGCAAGACGCTGGTAGCGACAATTCCGATTGGCTACGACGACGGGTATTTGCGTGGACTCTCAAACCGCAGCCATGCAATCATTCGCGATGTGTTCGCCACCGTAATTGGCCGCATCTCAATGGATCTTACGTTGATTGATGTAACCAATGTTCCAGGTGTTGAGCTTAACGATGAAGTGATACTGATGGGTAAAAGCGCAGGCCAATCTGTTTCGGCAGAATACCTGGCGAAGACTGCGGGAACGCTTTCTTACGAAGTCACCTGCGGCATCGGGAGTCGCGTCCCGCGCGTGTTTGTAGAAGGGCAAACGAAAGTTTGAACCCTGTAGTGTCCTAATTTCAGTTAACAACGTCCCTTGCGTCGTATGAATGAATGAAGAGTCTTAACAACCAACAGGACCGAGATCAATTGCGCAACCGCTTGCAAGGGCTCGCGCCTGATAGCCCGCGCCGCTGGGGGAAAATGTCCGCGCACCAAATGATTTGTCATCTCACCGATTCCTTCAAAGCAGGCACCGGAGACAAAGCAGTCAGTGCAACGGGAAACGTGCTACACCGAAGTGTCTTGAAGTGGCTCGCGCTTTACGTGCCGGTGCCTTGGCCTCATGGCGTGCCAACACGCCCGGAGATGAATCAGGAGAGGGGCGGCACAAAGCCGGTTGAATTTGAAAAGGACCGCGCGGAATTAATCGAAATCATCGAACGATTCTCGCGACCGCAAAGAGATTTCGATTGGCACCCGCATCCGCTCTTTGGCTTGATGGCAGATCGAGATTGGTTTCGTTGGGGGTATCTGCACGTCGATCATCATCTACGACAATTCGGAGTTTGATGCTGTCAGACACGCTTTAGCGTGTCGTTTCTGCAACAACCTGAAGTTTGTCGGATTGCAACCCAAAGTTTGCTCTACAAGGGCGAACGCAAACCGAGTGGGCGCTACAGAACGGTAGGACAGATTGCAAAGCACACGTTGGAAATGGGTCATCCTCTCTGTTGTTGCTATTGCTGCTATTTGTGCAGCGGTGATTGGCACTCTAAGACCCAGCTCAAGCGTATCGCTCACCGACTTAAATAATATCGAGGAACTAAGAACCCAATTCAATCGTGACAAAGGTAAGCCACGTCTCTTGTTGCTCCTCTCTCCCACTTGACCCACGTGTTTAATAGGCGCCCGGCGGGTGCAGAAGGAAATTTTTGACAAGAATCCCGCGGCTCCACTAAGCGTCTACGTGGTTTGGTTCTCAATGCTACCCACTGACGCACGCTCGAGATGGAATTGGACCAGCGGTACCATATCCGACACACGGGCCATTCATTACTGGGACGAAAAAAGAGTTGTCGGCACCTTGCTTGGAAAAGACGACAACCCCATGGGCGAGTCACCGGGAGTTGCCTGGGATGCGTTTTATCTCTACGGTCCAGACGCTGAATGGAAGGAAACCCCGCCGCAAGACATTGTCCGCGGAGCAACCGTGCGTGATGAGGCCGATGCGTTAAGAGAGAAAATCGAGCCGCTATTAAAACAGAAGTGACGACAATGACCACCAGGCCGGAACAACTTTCAATTTCACTGGATGACGGCAGCAGCGTGACCGGGCTCCTCTATCGGCCCGCGAAAGCAGCGCGGTCCGGAGTGACGTTGATTCTTGGTCATGGCGCGGGCGCAAATCAATTACATCCTTTCATGCGCCTCTTTTCGGAGGGACTCGCTGAGCGAGGTTTTGATGTTCTAACCTTCAATTTTCAATATATGGAGCAAGGCCGCCGCGTGCCTGATCCGAAAGCGAAACTCGAAAGCTGCTACCGGGCCGTTATCGAAGCCGCTATTAATCACAAAAAGCTGAAAGGGAATCGGCTAGTGATTGGCGGCAAGTCGATGGGCGGCCGAATCGCCTCTCAGGTTGCTGCTTGGGACTGCGGCGGCTCAACGCCGCTTTCGAACAGGGCAGCGCACTCAAAATCGAAATCGAAATCTCAAGTTGCTCCGTCGTCAACCGATATTGCCGGTTTAGTCTTCCTCGGTTATCCGCTTCATCCGCCCGGGAGACCTGACAAACTTCGCGATGCGCACTTGCCGCAAATCACCTCACTGATGCTTTTCGTCCAGGGCTCGCGCGACGCTTTCGGCTCGCCCGATGAGCTGCGCGCTACGATTAAGAAACACCACCTTCCTGCAACTCTCCATATCGTCGAAGGCGGCGATCATTCTCTAAAAGTTTCAAAAGGCGGAAGCACGACGCAAGTGCAGATTTATGAAAATGTGCTGGATCACATCGCGGCGTGGTTAGTTTCCAGCTGAACCGAGAAACTTCCGACGCCCTTCACATCCTTACCTTTGCCCCAAACGTAGTTCGTTGGTGTGGTCCGGCTCTGCCACCGGATGTGCGGCGGTGGCTATGCCCCGCCGACAGCAGCAAGATTGTCCACCGGGCTCGGCCCTTCGTCGGGGGCTTAGCCCTTCGGATTTATTGGGCAAAAGGCCGCACTGAGGGCATAGCCCAGAGATCTAAAGCAGCTCTAGGGCGGGGCACAGCCACCGACTCACATCCGGCGGCAAAGCCGAAAGGGAGGTGGTCCATATCCTTGAGGCAGAGCCCACATCTTTAGCTTTGTTCAAGCGGCTTAGCTTTTGTTTTTAGCATAATTCTCAGTCGTTGCCGTCACTGCTTTGCGCACTTCGGCGAGCACGTCTTGTTTCAACTGGACCCAGTTGTCCAGTTCCGACTTCAGCACTTGTTCAGTGTGTTCCACCAGCGTGTTCACGTTTTCCTGGTCAGCTTGGTCGTCGGGCGACAAGGCATTCCACCAGGCTCTGACGTTCACTAACTCAGTTCGCGCTTGATTAAACTTCATCAGTTTATCTTCGCTGAGTTTGTAACCGAGATAAGAGGTCAGGGCGGCCGCGATTGAGGTTGTAACCGCGACCCAGATTTGTTGGCCCACCAGCGCCAAATAGGTTCCGACTGCGCCGATGAGCCAAACGGCCCATTGCAAGATAGTCAGACGACGTCCGAGTTTCACGGCCGTCCGATTGAAGTAATTGAGTTGATCCTCCAGACGCACCTCTATGTATCGATCCGGCGATAGTTTCTGGAATCCGTCATCCCCGCCCTCGGCTGCTTTCATGTATGGTGGAAAGCCTTTTTTCTTATCGTAGGACTCCAAGGTTGCGAGGTTTGCTTCGGTTTCCATCGCTGCCTGCGTAATGTCGTGGACCTTGCGAGAAAGTTGTTGTTCCGGCGATGGCTGATCCGGCGACCAGCCTCCGTAAGAAGTTGTCCTGGTGCGATAGCGATAGATTTCGCGCTTGATTGCCTCAGCGCTGGCGCGAAGCATCATCCACTGATTGCCGTGCTTGAAACGATTTGCAGCAGTGATTAAGACCGTCAAGAGAATGGGAAGAATGGTAATCAGATGACGCATCCACCACCAGCCACTCCGATAACTGACGCTAGCGTCAGGCGGAGCGAAAAGTTGTTTTATCACCGCGAGCGCAGTAGCTGCAACGCCGACTCCAAGAATCGAAGCTTGCAAAAGTTCGAACCGCTTCTGTTGCAGGATTGCGTTGAGATCATAATCTGCGAACGTCTCCCACGCCTGATAGAGAACGTTGTCCCCGCGTAGTTCGCGCAGAATCAACCGCTCAGCGCCTTCGACAGTATTATTCAGTAAATGAAACTCTATTCTGCCATCGCATACGATTTCAGCCATGGCTGGATCTTCGGGCAGGTTTGGCCGGGCTTTCCAGGCCGCCACAATTTCATCAGCGAGACCGCCGCTGCGTTCGATGACGATCAACGGAAGATTCTGACGCACAGCCTGAACGACTTCGTCACGAGCGTTGGCGCCGCCGCTCGCGAGTATGGCGACGACTTTAGGAACCTCAGCGGTAAGCGCATTTGTCAGGTTGAAAATTGTCCCTAACTCCGAACCCCACTCATTGCCCTCGACTAAAACAAAATGAGAGTGATTAGGATCAAGATTTACTGAGGATTGGATGGCACTGCCGGGGTATTGAACAAGTGCTTTCGGTGTGACCCCGATCAACGAACATTTGCAGCCTCGGTCCACAACGCCCTGGCCCATCATCGCCATCACTCCGGATTGCGTGCCACCGTCAATGATTACGGCATTAGCGTTTGCGGCGGCGCGAGCAATACCGCGTCCAAATAGTTGGATTAAACGAGGCCTCAACTTGTCATCAATGTTGTCGGCGCCACCCATGATCAGAATCACGGTCTTGTGAGGCTTGAGATCCAAAGCTGCCAGAATATCCGCAGCGGTTGCGTCAGCAGTGGGAAAGACCGCCGTTGCGCGTCGCTTATTAGAGAAGTTCAGGAATTCTTTTTTGATCTGTTGAGGCATAAGCTTGATCCTGAGGATCTGAGTGAGAAATCTAACTGCGTGTTCAAGGCTTCAACGGGCGCATAGATTAGCACGCTCTTCGAAAACGGCGTAAAAGTTTTGTTTGAAAATTCTTTAGGCAGGCGTTTTGCTTCCATGCCTAAAGCACCGCGGTTTCATGGATTAATTTTCCTTCCTCAAAGCGGCGCACACTGAGCTGCGAGGCGTCGATGAGTTCGGAGTTACCTTTTAGGATTAAATCAGCGGTAATGCGCCCCGACGCGGGCGAGTGCATTACACCGTGGCCGCTGAACCCGTTAACAAAATACAAACCCGCAACGTTTGGCGCCGGCCCAATAACAGCGTGGTGGTCCGGTGTCATTTCATAGAGGCCGGCCCAGGCCCGGCGCGGGTTCACTTCCGCATCAACCAGGCAGGGTACGCGATTGGCGGCGCGCGTCAGGATCTTTTCGACAAAACGTGGATCAAAGTCAGTCTTGAACCCGGTTGTCTCTTCCGGATCGTTCCAAGCCAAAAGAATTCCTTTGCCTTCGCGGCGAAAATGAAAGCCGGTGGACATATCGATGACCATCGGGAATCGCTGCGGCAGTTTATCGAATGGCTCGGTGGGAACCAGCTGACGGCGGAGAGGTTCAACCGGCAATTCGGCGCCGGCCATGCGCGCGACTTCTGCTGCCCATGGACCAGCAGCGTTGACGACAACTCGGGTGGAAACGGTTCCTCTGGATGTGACAACGCCCTTTATTTTACGTTCAGAAAGCGGCGTCGAGTGCACCCCAGCGCGGCTGCCGTGCCGGGGACCCCGCTCGCCGCCGCCCCCCCAAGTTTCAATGCCAGTGACTGGGGTGTCCAACCATAAGCGCACGCCGCGCTCGCGTGCCTTCAGCATGAATCCCATCATCACGCTGTGTGGATCAACGAATCCATCAGTTTGACAAAAAGTGCCGCCAATGATGTCGTCGGCGCGCAGTTGCGGCACAAACTTCAGAATGTCATCGCGCGAAATCAACTCTACGTTTTTGACACCTAACGCGATTTGCCTTTCGCGATTGGTTTTCAAATAATCGAGGTGCTTCTCATTCGTTGCGCAGAACAGATAACCGTGTGCTCTATAGTCTGCCGGATGGCCCAGCACCTCATCGAAGCGCGAGAAAAAGTCTATCGAGTAGCGGGACATTTGAATGTTAACTGTGGTTGCAAACTGTGCGCGCACGCCACCCATGCTCTTGCCGGTTGAACCCTTGCCCTGATGTGGTTCGCGTTCAATCACCAGTACATTGGTGCAGCCTTGTTCAGCCAGATGGTAGGCTACGCTCGAACCGACAATGCCACTGCCGATGATTACTACGTCTGCTGTTTCACTCATTGATTGTCGCCGATTGTCGCTTCGCAAGTTTCGTGCATAAAATACGGTTCGCGCGAGCATAAGCCCGACACCTGAGAGACACAACCCGGAGGCGATACCATGGATCTGCGTTACCCGGTGGGACAGTTTGATTTTGCCGGAACCCTTTCTCCGGAAGAGAGAGCCACGCTCATTAATGAGATTGCGGCCGCACCTGAACAAATGCGTGCCGCGGTTGATGGGCTCAGCGACGAACAACTGGATACGCCTTACCGGGCCGGCGGCTGGACCGTTCGCCAGGTGGTCCATCATGTTCCTGAGAGCCATCTGAATAGCTATATTCGCTTTAAACTGGCAATGACCGAAGACGAGCCGACTATCAAACCCTATTTCGAAGATCGCTGGGCGCAATTGCACGATGCGCTGATCTCGCCCATTGAACCGTCTCTCGATTTTGCTTGAGGCATTGCACCGGCGCTGGGTTTGGTTTTTGCGCTCGTTAAGCAACGAGGATTTCAATCGGACTTTTCAACATCCGGAGCAAGGGATTGTTAGTCTCAACAAAAATGTAGCGCTTTATGCCTGGCATGGCCGGCATCATGTGGCCCACATCACGGCGCTGCGGAAACGCGAAGGCTGGTGAGCGGAAAGCAGTAAGGGAGTAAGCAAAAGGCAGTAGGCAGTAGGCAGTAGGCAGAAGAACAGAAAGCAGAAGGCAGAAGAACAGAAACCGATTTCAGATTCCAAATTTTTACTTTCCAGATTTCAGATTCCAAAACTAAAGACCAAAGACCAAAGACCGAAGACCAAAGACCGAGACTCATGGCAAGGGGCGAGTTTACGTAAGCGATTTCAAGGGCGTTCAGGTGTTTGATAGTAACGGTCGATATCTCACGCCTTCAATCCCGAGGGTTCAGCCTCCGGAATGGTTTTCAACGACAAGGACGAACTGTTTATAGCAGCGCGCAATCACGTACTTAAAATGACGATTAACCAATCGTTGTAGCACTCGCGGAGGATAATCATGGCGAACAAAAACGATTTTGACGCTACCTTTCTTGCCTTGAAGGAAGTATTGAAGCCGTACGAACGAGGTCTGGTAGTCCAGGACGATAGCGAAAACAATTATTGCCTCGTCACCAAACACATCATGAAGAACAAGCAGCCGCTATGGTTCGCGGGTGTGCGCAGGGGCAAGGCGTACGTTAGTTACCATCTAATTCCGATCTACGCCTGTCCGGAATTAGCCAAGGGCATGTCGGCGGACTTGAAAAAGCGAATGCAGGGAAAAAGCTGCTTTAATTTCAAAAAGGTGGATGCCAAACTCTTCAAAGAATTGGCAAAGCTGACGAAGGCCGGCCTCAAGAGATTTAGCGACCAGAAGTTCATTCAGAAAATCTCAATCTGATAGCTGAGAATTCCAGGGCTGTTTCTCAAAACGAAAGATGAAAATAGGCGACACGCTTTCCTGGACCAGAACATTTACAGAGGATGACGTACGAGATTTTACGCGCCTTTCCGGAGATGCTGGTACGCACCACTTGGAACCGGACGAGCAAGGCCGGTTGATGGCCCATGGTCTATTGACGGCGACGCTGCCAACCAAGATTGGTGGTGACCTCAACTTCATTGCGCGCGAGCTGACTTTCCAGTTTCATCGCCCGGTTTTTGCGGGCGACACGATCACCTGCGACGTTACGCTAGTTGAGTTGGAGCCCGGCGAACAATTCACGCGTATGACCTCGAAATGGGTGTGCCGCAATCAGCATGCGAAGGAAGTGATGACTGGCGAGGCGCGCGGCGTAATCCGGGTGTAAGTGGGTTTGATGTCCGATAAGCCTTAGCTTGTCGCACGGCCGCGACAAACTAAAGT
>JBPCLZ010000003.1:0-2815 GCA_051002775.1 Pyrinomonadaceae bacterium
CAGCGGACCATTAGCCGAACAGTTGTGTGGACAGACGCGGCCATCTTAGGTAGTGACTTGCAGACTCAAGAATCAATCCTCAGCAGCCTACCGCGTAGCGGTTTCGTTCAACTATATATTATCCAGCAAGCGCTTGATAATACCGCTACGAGCGTATTATCTTCCTCGGGCGTGATAATACCGCTAAAGTAACATTGGACAAAACCGCTACGCGGTAGGCTTACGAGCGTTGCTGCGGATCCTCAACGAGATCTGTTTCCCATCTTCCATTAAGTAGAAAGCTCCTTTGAACAGAGCATAATGTTTGTGAGCAAACGAACATTCTCTCTGTGAAAGGAGCTTCCCATGACTACTCTTCGTCAACGGATGATCGACGACCTGCGTGTGCGCAACAGGTCGGTGCACACCATCAAGGCCTACGTCGCTTGCATCGCCAACTTCGCCCGGCACTTCGGCAAGTCGCCGGAGTTGCTCGGACCGGAAGAGATTCGTCAGTACCAAGTATATCTGGTCAACGAGCGACGCGTCTCATGGAGTTATCTCATTCAGACGGTTTGCGCGCTGCGCTTTCTCTATTGCGTCACGCTCAAACACGACTGGGCCATCAGCCGCATTTCCTATCCGCGTCAGCCACGGAGGCTGCCGGTGGTCCTCAGCCAGGCGGAAATAAGGCGATTCTTTGACGCGATTCGCAGTCCCAGGTATTTGGCGATGTTGATGACCGCCTATGCCGCCGGCCTGCGTCTGTCTGAGGTGACGCAACTACGCGTCTCGGATATTGATTCGAGTCGCATGGTCATCCGGGTGCGCCAGGGCAAGGGCCAGCGAGATCGTTACGTCATGCTCGCCCCCACCCTGCTGGCAGTCTTACGACGCTACTGGCGCCGCGAACGACCGACCATGTGGTTATTTCCCGGCCAGCAACCCGACCAACCGATCAGCAACCATGCGGTGCAGGAAGCCTGTCGCAAGGCGGGAGTAGCTGCGGGTCTCCAGAAGCCGGTCACTATGCGCACGCTGCGGCACTCGTTCGCCACGCACCTGCTGGAAAGCGGCAAGGACATTCGCATCATTCAAACGCTGCTGGGCCATCGCAATGTGCGCACTACTCAGGTCTACACCTTTGTCTCAACCGAGACGGTGCGCGCCGCCCAAAGCCCACTCGAAGCTCTGGCATACAAGGTCGATCCCACGCGCTTGTGAGCATGCGGCCTCCGCTGGAGGTGGCCGACATCTTCCGCCGGCACGGCTACGACTTCCGACTCACGCACCCGCTGTCGCCAGAGCAGCGTCGAGTCATGAGTGCCATCGAGCGCTGTCGTACCGCAGCTTTGGGCGGACACGTTGACGAGTGCGACACGTGCGGCCACCAACGCATCTCTTACAACTCGTGTCGCAATCGCCACTGCCCCAAGTGCCAGTCACTGGCCAAAGCCCGCTGGCTGGAAGCGCGCCTCTCTGATCTCTTGCCCGTGGAGTACTTCCACGTGGTGTTCACTCTGCCCGAGCAACTCGCGGCAGTCGCCTTGCAGAATAAGCGTGTCGTTTACAACCTGCTGTTCTCCGCTGCCGCCGAGACCTTGCGCACGATCGCGGCGGACCCACGACACCTCGGCGCCGAAATCGGCTTTCTGGCGGTGCTACACACCTGGGGCCAAACCCTGCGCCATCATCCTCATTTGCATTGCGTGATTCCGGGTGGCGGGTTGTCAGTCGATGGAGAACGCTGGCGCAGTTGTCGCCAGGGTTTCTTTCTGCCCGTCAACGTGCTCGCGCGCTTGTTCCGCCGTCTTTTCCTGCAAGCTCTGGTGCGCGCTTACGACAAAGGCCAACTCACCTTTCATGGTACCAGCGCCTACCTGGCCAAGCCGCTGGCTTTCAATCGCCTGCTCGCCAGTCTGCGGACTCGCGAGTGGTGGGTCTACGCCAAGCCGCCCTTTGGTGGGCCCGAGCAGGTCCTCGCTTACCTGGGCCGCTACACTCACCGCGTCGCCATCTCCAACCACCGGCTACTCTCATTGAAAGATGGCCAGGTCACCTTTAGCTGGAAAGACTACGCCCGCGGCCAGAGACAATCACTGATGACGCTCAAGGCTGACGAGTTCATCCGCCGCTTCTTGTTGCACGTGCTGCCGCGCGGCTTTCAACGCATTCGCCAGTTCGGCTTACTGGCCAATCGCCGCCGCCGCGTACAACTGGCGCGCTGTCGCCAACTGCTTGGCACATCAGCTCAGCCTACTCAGCCTCTGCCCGATGACTACAAGTCTCTTTATCAAACCGTCACTGGCGAATCGCTGGAGCACTGCCCAGCTTGTCGCACCGGCAAGATGAAGTTCACTGCTCCTCTCGCCTCGCTGTTCAGCTATGACGCGCCCTACAGTCACCGCGCGCCGGTGGTTGCGCCTCAGGCTATCGATTCATCGTGAAGCAGAACTCTTCGTCAGGAGACTCAATGCTACTGCGCCTCCACAAACCACCTTGCCCTTACTCGTTCGCGGTCCTGCTTTCCTTCGCCATCAGCGGCCGACTCGCCGAACTCTGCGCGATCATCACTTTTTTGCTCAGTCCGACTTCGTCCTTCGCCCAACCATCCCCAAATGCAATGCCCTTTTGCTCGTCACCCGGTCATCTGCGATCACGGATTCTTCCTCAGCACGGCTTAGCGCTACTCGACTCGTCCATTCAATCCCCATAGTCCCGACCGCGGTTTCGTCCAACTCAATTCTTTCCAAAGTCTTTCACCCACTCCCCTAACCACAACTTGACCTACTCACCTTGACCCTCGCCCGGACTTCGGAAAGAATCCTATTCATTA
>JBPCLZ010000004.1:0-62843 GCA_051002775.1 Pyrinomonadaceae bacterium
GCGCATCTCTACCGGCTCAATCATCCCCTGGCTGAAGCCATAGTTCATCAAGCGAAGAATCGAGAACTGCCAGCGACCGAAATCCATTTCGAATATGCGGCGCACGAAGGCAAGGTTTCGATTCTCGAGCCCGTGCGAGGGCAATCGGGCTGGCTGACGCTTTCGTGCTTCACAGTTGAATCACTTGATCAAGCAGAAGATTATCTGTTGTTCGCTATGGTGACCGACATGGGACAAGCCCTTGACGAGGAAACGGCGACGCGTTTATTGACCCTGCCAGCCAGTATTGGATCGCCTATCGAACCATCCGCAGACATAGCCAATGCGCTCGACGATATTCTGGTCGCACGGCGGGACGTGGTGCAGAGATCGATTTCTGCCCGAAACGCGCGCTTTTTTGAAACGGAAGCTGAGAAGTTGGAAGGATGGGCCGATGATTTGAAACTCGGACTCGAACGCGAAATTAAAGATATTGACCGTCAGATCAAAGAAACTCGACGAGGGGCTACCACTGCGCTAACGCTCGAAGAGAAACTCACCGGACAGAAACAGATTAAGACGCTGGAAGCCCAACGCAGCCAAAAACGCCGCAGTTTGTTCGACGCCCAAGACGATGTGGAAGCGAAACGCGATTCGTTGATTCAAACTTTGGAAGCAAAACTTAATCAACGAGCTATGAGCGAGCAGTTATTTTGTCTTCGTTGGGTCCTCCGCTAAGATGGCGTGTCTTCAAAGATGACGTCCTTCGATTACATTGCGGCTTTCTATGCCGAGCACCACACGCCGGATGGAATAGTGCGAGAGATCGATTCCCTTCTCAGCGCTCAGCCTCTCAATGCTCGTGCGATTCCTTTCGGGTGCGAGCTAGCCACTCTAGATTGGTTAGACGGTCGGACTTCCGGAGAAAGGAAGGCCCAGATTCTATACAAAGACGGACGGCTGAGCTGCTTCCAGTTGAACTATTCATTCAAGCATCAGGGTCGTCAAAAGAAGAAAAGCGGCCGGTTCTATACGCTTCAGGATGAGCAGTACCAAAATGTATTCGTTGCCCTAACAATTGAGCCAACCGATTTTTATCATCGCGCGCTTCTTCCGTTCCTGAGTTCGTTGTATCCGAAGGTGATGATGACATTTATCACTCACAAGAAACTGCGGAGGTTACTAGAGCAATTCCAAAGCAAAGGGAACTACAGTGCACTTGTGATAACTCGCGCATCGCAACGACTGCGCTACGAGGAACGGGAACGTGGTCACCACACCATACCAGTAGTAAGTTGGCCCTCAATCACGCTTGGTGAGGCCTTTGATTGGGTTTATGAGCAGAATGGGTGGTTCGAGTCGATTTCATTTGACGTTAGACAACGATTCCTAACGCTTGCCAACATCACTCTGACACGTAAAGGTATTATTCGCGCAAATGCGTTGTTTGCCGATGCGTACAAGTCTTTTCTCAAACCAGTGTCTAAGACCATTCACGACAATCTGGAATTATTCAGCCACCGTTCGCGACTAGAGCGCGAAGATCGGTCGCCGCGTCCGTTGGTCATCGATTTTGAAGCGGGCCAGTTTCGAGACGTAGAGGAGAATGGGCGCTTCATTCAGGCGATGCGACGGCTAAAAACTGCATCGGTTTCAGTTCTTCACGGTAATCCCTATATTCAGCTCTCAGTTATCGACTACTTCGACGGAAGCGTTTTTGATGTTTGGGTTCTTGATGAACATCAGATTGTCATCGTCCCTCAACTGAAAGGATCAGTGGCGGCGATCAAACGGCTCATCAATCACGTCTTCGATGACTACGCGGAAGGACAGTTGAGTAACTACTCGGCAGATAGAGTATGAGTCGAGAACAACAGTTAAGAGACGAAATCGACAGTTACAAGGATAGCCTCTACGCTATCGTTGGATTCATGAATCTATATCGCTATGACGATGACGCCAAGAAGATGAGAGATGATGTCATTCTGTTCCAGGGACGTCAGTTGTCACCCCCTGAGCCAAAGACCAAGGATCAATCAAGCCCCACAGAGCCACCAGCATACGTAACGCCGGATATCGGAGTGCTGCTTCCGGATGAATCAGGTGTGTTGGGGGAAGTTAAGGCGAGCTTTCCGGAAGATCGGAGTCTGTGGATACGTGATTTTCAGCAATTGATGAAGTACGACCAAGATTTGACTGGCTGGCCGAACTCAGCGGGCAGAGTGAAAACTCACGATGTAGTTCTCCTACTGCATTACTCGCGCTCAGTTGCCGTCAGGAACTTCTATAACGATAAGAAAGGAAGCGAGATCAATTTCAGTCGCCCTTTCTGTATTGTTGAATTCAATCGCCTAACGCAAGCCAAAGAATACTTTTCTCTTCGAATTCAAATGGGCGCTCTTTCTCAAACGCAGGTCAGTAGACGCTTGGAAGAAGGCGTTCAGATTCCGATGATTGTTTATGTTAGCGCGTATTCAGCCTGCAAGATCTATGATTGTTTGCCTCCGATGCCGTACCTCTTAGACCTCATTTGGAGCAACGTGGTAACACTGAAGGCCTCGGAAGATCCGAAGTTTTCTAAACTGCGAAAAAACCAAAACCTCGAAGTCGAAATAAGCGTTTCCGAAATTACGGAACAACTTTATAGACAGTTCTCATTTTACTCACTTCATGGTGATCAACCGGAAAGACAGCCAAAGGTTCCCAAGCAACGTTGGGTGAAAATTGCTTGCGAACGCTTGGTGTCAGCAGGCAACGCTGTCTGGGTCGGTGAGAACAAGGACCGGATAAGATTTAGCTTTGTTCGTTATGAAGACGTTTTGGATTACTTCGTCAAGCTCTGTGCGCAAGATCCACCAGCCGATTCTCAAGGTGAACTGTTCCCAGAATCGGACGTGATTTTGACTACTACTAGCACCGAAACTACTGCCGAGCAATGACCTCACCGAAGCAGAAACTCGAGTTAACCTGGATTGGGAAGGAGAACCGGCCGCGGCTGGAGCCGCGGATTCTGCTCGAAGACTCTTCACTTTCATACCATGCGACACATCGAGTTACCGAGAACGATGTCTTCGACAATCGATTAATCTTTGGCGACAACTTGCTAGCTCTGAAAGCGCTTGAACAAGAGTTTACTGGAAGGGTCAAGTGCATCTATATCGATCCACCCTACAACACTGGCAGTGCATTCGCCCAATATCCGGATGGCCTTGAGCATTCTATTTGGTTGAGCATGATGCGGGACAGGCTAGAATTGCTCAGGCATTTAATTGCTGCCAACGGATCTTGTTGGGTGCAACTCGACGATAATGAAGCTCATTACTGTAAGGTCATGATGGACGAAATTTTCGGACGCGACAACTTTGTTGCAAACGTGGTTTGGAATAAGTCCTACGCCGTGCGAAGTCACGCGCAATTTTTTTCGACAGCTCATGAGCACCTGCTGGTCTATTGTAAGGATCGTGACAATTTTGAGCCCAACAAGTTCACCCGGGGTGAAAAGCAGGAGTTAAGGTACGACAACCCTGATAATGATCCCCGAGGGTCTTGGCAATCAGTAACCATGACAATTAGTTTGGTAGGAGGTGCTAGAGGCCGGCAATACGCTAAGACCGGCAAATCCGAGAATATTTTTGAAGTTACCTCGCCAAGTGGAAAAAAGTTCATGCCACCTCCCAATAGATGCTGGTCGAGGAATCCGAAAGGGTTTGCGGCCTTGGATCAGGATAGACGAATATGGTGGGGACCTGCTGGAGATCGCGCTCCACGACTGAAACTCTTTCTAAGTGAGTCTGACGAGGGCATCCTTCCAACGACACTTTGGGCTGACAGCAAGACTTTTGGTCTAAATCAGCAAGGCGTTCGCGAAATCCGAACCCTGGGACTACCAGATTTTCCAACTCCCAAACCTGAGTTGTTAATGATGAGAATTCTTGAGCTCGCTTCAAACCCGGGCGACCTAGTGCTTGATTCATTTGCTGGAACTGGTACCACTGGAGCTGTTGCACACAAGATGAACCGGCGCTGGATTATGGTAGAACTTGGCGAGCATATTCACACTCACGTCATTCCGCGTTTGAAGAAAGTAATTGACGACAAGGATCAAGGAGGGGCCAGTATAGAAAGTGACTGGAAAGGTGGCGGCGGCTTTCGTTATTACCGGCTAGCACCGTCGCTGCTTGAAAAAGACAAGTGGGGCAATTGGGTTATCAACAAAGATTACAACGCCGCCATGCTCGCCGAAGCTCTGTGCAAGCTCGAAGGCTTCACTTACGCGCCCAGTGATTCGATCTACTGGCAGCACGGCCATTCAACTGAGCGCGATTTTGTCTACGTCACAACTGCGCACCTGACCCACGATCAATTACAACAACTCTCTGAAGAAGTCGGAACAGAACGTACGCTCCTCGTACTCTGCACCGCGTTTCGAGCGCGCGCCGATCAGTTTCCGAATCTCACCGTGAAGAAGATTCCCAAGGCCGTACTCGCGCGCTGCGAGTATGGCCACGACGATTACAGCTTGCAGGTTGAGAACCTGCCCCAGGCTCCGCCCGAGCAAGGCCAGCAGGATTTGTTTGAGGAGCCCTGATTATGAGCTGAAGTTGACTAATCGCCGAAGCAGAAGGTACGGGCTTATAATTCAGCTTGGAGGAAATTCTTATGTCGTTGGTAATCGAAGAGAAAGAGATCGATCAGCTTCCGATTACGATTGATCCGGAAATTGTCAGTGGGACCCCGGTCTTTCGCGGTACCCGCGTCCCGGTAGACGCGCTACTCAGCAATCTCGAGGCGGGCCTTACTGTGGATGAGTTCCTGGATAACTTTCCCACGGTGACCCGCGAACAGGCTTTGCAGGTGTTGGGGTTTTCGCGGGCGACGCTGCAACGGCTGGCTGAGTCGAGATGAAGGTCCTTTTGAACCTGCGCGTCTTTCTAGCAAATGCTCACGCGGTGATCGCGCATCACAAGTTTGATGCGGTTCACGTTGGCAACGGATGAAATTCTTGATGCGCCATCTTAGGAGCAAACATGAAACTACCCAAATTGACTGTAGTAATTGAGAAAGAAGACGAGTGGTATGTTGCGACTTGTCCTGAGCTTAATGTCGCGAGTCAGGGCCGAACATTCGATGAGGCAGAGGCGATGATCCAGGAAGCCGTCGAACTGCTCCTTGAGGAAGCGGACGAAGACGAGATCAATCGCCGGTTGAACCGGGGTGTCAAAGTAAAGGAATTGGAGCTGGCGCATGCCTAAGTTGCGGGTGTTGTCCGCAAGTCAGGTTTGCAGGATTCTGGAGAAGCATGGCTTTGTACACGTCCGACAGACTGGAAGTCATATCATCATGCGCCGCAAACTAGCCAACCGAGGGATCACGGTGCCGGTACCTAACCATTCGGAAATTGCGAGGGGTACACTCAAAAGCATCATCGATCAGTCCGAGATTTCAAAATCAGAATTCATAAGATAGCGTGCTCCTTCACCCGGAGCGCTTCGAATGAAACGTTCACAATTCAGTTCCTACAAGCATGACTAACCGCTACGTCAATGCTATCGCCGGCCGTTTGAGCTTGCGCGCTCCTCAGCGAGATTCGCTGGAGATTCTAGCTCGCATCACAGAGATTTCTCCGCCGAAGAAAGACACCGATATCCAGGCTGCGCTCGAAATAATTACGGGCGAGTTTCCCTCGGTCACTGACTTCGAGCGCGAGTTTCCTTCGGTGTGCTTCGCACTCGCAACGGGCGTGGGCAAGACACGTTTGATGGGTGCCTTCATCAGTTATCTTCACCTCGCCCACGGCTTCAACAACTTTTTCGTTCTCGCCCCGAATCTCACCATCTACAACAAGCTGATCACAGACTTCACTCCTAACACACCCAAGTATGTCTTTACCGGCATCGCCGAGTTCGCGACTGAAGCACCGACGCTAATAACCGGTGACAACTACGAAGGCATGGCCGGGACGCTTTTCGATCGCCTGCACAGTTGCAAGATAAATATCTTCAACATTTCAAAGATCAATTCAGAGGTGCGCGGCGGTAAATCTCCTCGTATCAAACGCCTCTCGGAATACATCGGTGAGAGCTACTTCGACTACCTGGCTGGATTGCCTGATCTAGTTTTAATTATGGACGAGTCGCATCGTTACCGCGCGTCGGCGGGTGTGCGTGCGATTAATGAACTGAAGCCAGTTCTTGGCCTCGAGTTAACGGCAACTCCTTTTGTTGAGACTACTCGCGGCCCAGTCGCATTCAAGAACGTCATTTACGATTATGCGCTCGGTAAAGCCCTGGCGGACGGCTTTGTTAAGGAGCCCGCCGTCGTAACCCGTCAAAACTTCGATCCGAAGGGAATGTCTGGCGAAGAGATCGAACGGCTGAAGCTGGAAGATGGCATGCGCCTTCACGAGAGTATCAAAGTTGAGTTGGAAACTTACGCACGTGAGACAGGCAACAAGTTCGTAAAGCCATTTCTCCTCGTGATTGCGCGGGACACGACGCATGCCGGCCAGTTACTGGACATGATGAAGTCCGAAAAGTTTTTTGAGGGTCGTTACCACGGGAAAGTAATACAGGTCGACTCCAGCCAGACGGGCGCGGCAGAGGAGAAGATGATCGAAAGCTTGTTGAAGGTCGAGGACGCCGACGAGCCTACAGAAATCGTTATTCACGTAAACATGCTCAAGGAAGGTTGGGACGTGACTAACCTTTATACAATCGTGCCTTTGCGAGCTGCGAACGCGCGTACCCTTATCGAGCAATCAATTGGGCGCGGACTTCGTTTGCCCTACGGCAAGCGCACTGGAGTGACGGCGGTCGATAGGCTGAACATTGTGGCGCACGACAAGTTTCAGGAGATCGTTGACGAAGCGAGGCGTGCTGATTCGCCGATTCAAATGCAAACCGTCGTCCTGGATCCAGAGCAACTTAATAACAAGACCGTCACCGTGGTGTCACAGTCGCGGCTGGCGATTGATCTCGGCATACAGCCGGACCATCAAACATCCAGTACCTTCGTTCCACCGACCGAGCCGGCCGCGTTTACGAAACCTGAAGAACAGAAAGTGGCGCAGCTCGCATATGACGTTATCAAAAGCTTTCAGAACCAGCCGCAGAAGCTCCCTTCGATCACGCATGTGACAAGGACAGAAATTCAGGCGGAGATTGTTCGCGAAGTGACAGAACGATATCGCCCGGCACAGCCGGGGCTCGAAGGCGTGGTGGAGACACCCGACATTGCCGCCATTGTGGCAAAGACTTCGGAGTTAACGACAGAGCGGATGATAGACATTCCAAGAATCCTCGTTGTGCCGAAAGGAGAAGTGAAGTCTGGCTTTAGGCAGTTCAAGTTAAATCTCGCGAATGTGAACTACCAGCCGATATCGAATGAGTTGTGGGCGCAGAACTTGAGAGACGGGAAACTTGAAATCATTGCGCTTGGCAAGGGAAGTATTGAAGAACCGCGCCTCGAAGATTATGTAGTAAGCGGTTTGGTGGATTTCAATGACGTGGCTTATGACGACCATGCGGATATGCTGTACGACCTCGCCTCGCAGGTTGTGCGTCACCTTACTGCATATCTGAGTGAGTTGGACGCGGGACGGATTCTGCGAGTGTACCAGCGTGAGATTGCACGGCTGATTCATGCGCAGATGCAAGAGCATTACTGGGAGGAGACTGTTGAATATGAGGTACAAATCAAGAAAGGGTTTAGCGAGTTGAAACAGCAAAGATCCTACACGCAGAATGCTGGTGAGGCGGCGCGGGATTTTCGCCAAGCGCCGGCTGACAGAACCAACATGGCTCGCTATCTGTTTACTGGATTTACTCATGGGCTTTATTCGCAGGAAAAATTTCAGTCAGATACTGAACGGCTGCTCGCAGTCATCTTGGATCGCGAGGCGTCAAAGTGGTTCAAGCCGGCGAAGGGCCAGTTTCAAATCTTCTACAAATGGATTCCCGATCCTCGCGAATACCAACCGGACTTCGTGGCGGAAACTGAGGACACGATCTACATGCTGGAGCCGAAAGCAAAGGGCGACCTGACTGATTCGGAAGTGCTCGCAAAGCGAGATGTAGCAGTGACCTGGTGCCAACATGCGAGTGACCACGCGGCAACCTACGGTGGGAAGCCCTGGAAGTATTTACTTATCCCTCATGATGCAATTGCAGAGAACATGACGCTAAACGGCTTGGCAGATCGATATTCCGTTTCGCCATAAACCATATTAAATTTTAGAGTTCCGTTTGCATCTTCTGGAGGGTGTTATAGATCCAGAGTATATGATTCTACCGACCACAAGGAATTTGAAAAGCCGCATCTCAATCCTCAGAGACGTGGATCATCCCTGAAAGTTTCAATGGATCCATGGACCAAATGAAAGATTCATAGGAATTAGCCCGGCGCTTTAACGAAGACGAAGAAATGAGAACACTGTGCTATTCACTCCAGCGTTGATGTCTGGCAAGCGTGATACTTAATAACCTAGAATCATCACGTCAAACGAAAGGAGGATCCGATGGCCGCAAATATTGGAAACGGAATTGATGAAGCAACCGCCTCACTAAAGTCATCCGGTGCAAAAGCAGTTTATATCTTCGGTTCGGCCGCTCGCTTGGGGGTGCACGAGGGCTCAGACTTTGATTTTGCCGTTTCGGGACTCCCCCCTGCAAACTTTTTCAAGGCGTTGAGTGCTGCTAGTCGGGTTCTGGATCGGCCGATGGACCTTATTGATCTCGATGAGGAGACACCGTTCACGCGTTATTTGAAAGCAGAAGGCGAGTTGCTGCGTGTTGGATAGGCTCACAAAGCAGATTGCCTTGAGCAGGAGCAACTTAATAGATTAATTGACACGCACCGCTCGCTGCTTCTCCAGTGCGCTTCTCAGGTTCCCGGGGACACCGAACGTTCAGCTCTCGCATTTCTCTTACATTCCTTTTATGTGGGTCTGGAGAACATCCTCAAGCGCATCGCGACTGAGATTGATGGAGGTTTGCGCCAAGGCGAAGCCTGGCATCGCCACCTCCTGGATAGCATGGCAAGACCAACCAAGCTGCGGGATGCAGTCATCTCTGAAGGGCTTTACGAAACTCTGAGCGAGTATTTGGCCTTTCGTCACGTTGTTCGTCAGTCGTATTCTTTCAATTTACAGTGGGAAAAGATGTCTGCGCTTGTCCTCAACTTGGAAACGACGATGAGGAATGCCGAAGATGAAGTTTAAAGCCTTCTTAGAAGCTCAACAGGATCGGAAGTAATTAAGGCCTACCCACATCAACGATATTTGACGCGACCTTCCCCGTAATACGAACGGGATCTTGCAAGGCGATTAGACTCAAGCGTCCTCAAACCAGAGAAAAGATTCACCGTCGCCAGTCTATCTCAGGAAAACAAAGCCGAACCTTACCTTGACCAATCATCTGATTCAGAATCTTGTATGAACCAGCCTCACGCCGGATACGTCCGGCTACAATCGCTGGATGTATCCGTAGCTTTCTCGCTAAATGCTGAGCCGCTTCTGGGGAGCGAAGGCTCTTAGCTGGACTCTTCTTCCATTCTTCTGCAGGAATCAATGCATTTCCTGCCAGACGATCCGCTTCCTGCTCCCGCGGGTTGCCACTCTCTTTACTGTCGAGGTCATCAAAGAAATGAGTAAACCCCTGGCCATAGTGCAGTGAAATATGCGCTAGTTCATGCATAAGGCAATACCAAAAGTTATCAAGGCGGTCATGCCTGATCGTCAGACCAATAATAGGACGGTCGAGCCCATACATCAGCGCCGCACCATCAAGATGAGTATTAGACAAATGTGGTTCTATGATAAGTGGAATACCATGCTTTCGTAGAAACTCTTGAGCCAGACGTGGACCGCTTTCGGACCAGCTCAATCTCGCAACCTCTAACATGAATTCCAAATCCACCGAGTTGGGTTTGTAATCAACCTTTGGTTCAGACTCAGTTGCCAGAATCATCACTCGTGCACTCCACGCCGCCAAAGCATACTTATTGAGTGAGCGAGCGCTACGCGTGGTGCCGCTCTTTTTAAAGAGAGCAGCGATTTGCAACGGCGATCCAACAGGCGCGAAGAACTGGGCTAACAGGCGCTCAGGTTTATCACGCTTAGTGGAACCGCTGATCCAGTTGCGGGCGATCATCTCTTTAAGGGGGAATTGATCCCATGGAATAGTGTCGTCCGGTTCATCGATTGATTTGCCTTCGCCCAAAAACACACTCGCTGGTATTCCGAGGTGGGAATGTAGCGCACGCATCATCGACAGACTTAATGGCCTCTTTCCTGAAAGCACCTCGGAAACCTTACTCGGACTTCCGATGTAGGGTACCAAGTCCCGTTGTTTTAGGTTTTGTTGTTCCATTCGAAATCGGATTGCTTCAAGCGGCTCTGGCATTCTTTTAGGAAAGGTCTGCGATTCGAAATTCTCGACTAACAATGTGAGGAGTTCCAGGCGATCAGCCTGTGGTGTTCCTGGATCGGGGTCGCGATCAATTAGGGCACTGATTTCGGCGAGTGCATTCCGGTGCTCTTCTTCACTCTTAATTACTTTGATCATTTAGCCCTCCTCAAAACTTCCAGATTGAATACTCTTCATGAGTGCCAATTCTCATGATTAAAACCACTTGATTCTTAAAGCCCACTTTTATATCCAATCGGTATTTGTTTCCTTTCAAGTTAAAGATGACTCTGTTATTGGCCAAAAAACTCGCGGAAGCGTAGCGCTTTTTGATATCGTCGGGTGTCTGCCAATCTGCATCCTCGGCCTCGCAAATCCAAGCATCGATCTGGCCCCGCACGTCGGCATGCTTCCGAGCAAATTTTTCGAGACTCTCGCGGCCAACCACTTTCATTGACCGCAGGCCTCGGCGAGTTCTTCCCTAATGGGGAGCATTAGATAAGTTCCCATCTCGGGAACATTATGCATGGGTTCTTACGGGAAGGCAAGTGATGTTTTAGCTAGAAGCGGTTCGACAAGGGCATCAACTAGTTCACTGGCAGGAAGTTTGATTTCATTACGCTGCCATGTTCGTTAGAATGTCTTGGTCCGTGCTCTAATTGAGAGGTAGTCATGTCAACTACAGCCGACGAACTAGTATCCGAAATCCGATCTTTGCCTGACGCTGAAAAACTGCGCCTCGTGGATGCGATTCTTAACGATCTTCACAAACCCGATCCCGAAATAGAACGCGTATGGGCTGATGAAGCCAAGAAGCGTTGGGCGGCTTACAAAGCCGGTCGCATCGCTACCGTTTCATACGAGGATGTGATGGGCTAAACATCGGCAGTAATGGCATCGGGTTCCTCATGATCCTCACGCCGAAGGCGTTTGATAACTCAGCCCAGGGTGACACCTGGGTTATCAGATCTCATAAATCCACCAACGCTGAAAGCGTTGAATATCTGTGACCGCAATCGTTTGGCTCCTGGCAGAAACGCCAGCATCGACTCACCGATTCTTGAGATAAACAATAGGACGCAATATCTCTCAGATCTTGTCCCGTTCTTCTTCGATAGCTTCGCGCCACAATTGTAATGTCAAATCTTCTCGTTCGGGGTTCCCAAGATCGGGCCTCAACTCTTTCTGATAGCGCTCCCGTAGCACACCGAGATCGAAGGGCACTGTTCTCGCTAGGTGCCTAACATCATCTCTATCGCGCTGCGTGTTGCGCTCAAGCTTCGAGAGCGCGAGATCGTACGGATCAAGGGTAAGCCGTAAAGAATTGTCATCACAAAGCCGCCCAGACAGTGCAATTCTAATTCTTCGCTTAGCGGAGCATCTATTTCAGAGAAAAAGGAATTCCATGGCTCTGGAAGGGAGTTAGAGGGCATAGCTCAGATGTTCAGGAGATAGATCAGTTAAGAGTCTCCAATATTTAGCCTCGGCAGGTCGATTAGTTTCCAGCCAACGTTTTTCCGATTGCGTTAGGGAGTCGTGACATAGAGTGCCTTCAAGTAATAGTCGGGATCGTTCCAAGCCCAACTCCTGTTTGCGCAGCAGCTCTACCTTGTCTTTCTCTCCTCGCCTGTTGTATGTGTTGAATCGTCTAGATCGTCTTCATCTAACGTCGGTCCACTTGAACGGGGATCTGCACCCGCCCACATCAACAAACTCACCCACTTTAAATCTTCTTCGAAGCAGAAGTGCCTTAGTGCTTGATCAGCCTGCTCTTGGAGCTGCGAAGCAACCTCCGGATGTTTCTCTCTGCACTCTCGCCACGGACCAAGTGCGGTTCGAATTCTTTCGCCAAAGGCGACTGCAAACGGAGATCTTTCGATAAAGTCGGCGCCGTGATCCAGAAAGAAACGAATAATGGTGGGCTCCCAAACCTGAAGCACCTTGATGAATAGGACTGAGCTTGGATCTGCGCCGTGCGAGACCAGGAGTTCAATGAAGTCGAGACGCTTTAGGGAGACGGAATGCCGCAGAGCCCAATTCTTCAGGTCCTGGTTCTGCTCATTTTGGACGAGGAGTTCGACAAGACTATGAAAGCCAGTGTCGAGTGCAATCTTTAAGGGAGTGGTTCTTAAATCAGCCGGTACACAGAGCGATTTTCCCGAAGCGATCCAGTTCTGGACATCAAAGAGCCGTCCGAGTTTGCATAGGCGGAGAAGGTCCTTAGCTTCGGTCTCAGATAAAATTTCGGACACGAATAAATATTAAACTACCCAAGCTTGATTTCGAGTCCCGCACACTCAACTGGGTGGAGTGCCAACCGCCAGAATAGTGTTGAGAAAGGGTCGGAGTAGCTTTGAGCTACCATGGTGGTAATAACTCACCGGTGGTGGTAATAAAGGTGGTAATAGCTCTAAAACGGGCTCATGGCTGATCACCCGATCATGACACGGGTATGAGTCTTCTCCGGCGCCCGCTCCTTTGCCGAAATGCGCACTTCAACGCTGTGACCTAAGCGATTTAGGATTGCGAATAAACGGTCGGCAGAAAAGCCGGAAAGCCGGCCACGCAAGAGATGCGACACTTTCGGCTGGTCCAAGCCTATCCGCGCGGCAGTCTGATTTTGGGTCCAGCCTTTTTCCTCGATCAGTTGAGCGATCTTGGTGGCCAACTTTGCTTTCAATAGGCGCTCTTCCGCGTCTCGGAAACCAAGATCGGCATAAACGTTGCCGCTGCCGACCTCAACATTGTCATCGTTCGCTCTCGATTTGCGAGCCTTCGTAATTTTGACTCTTTGTTTCATCTGTCACGACCTCGGCGTGCCAAGCGCGTTTTTGTAATCCTGTTCCGCCAACGATAACCGCTTCTTGATGAGATCAATATCAGTTTTCGGTGTTGCAATGCCCTTCCTTGATTTCTTCTGAAAGGCATGTAGCACGTACACCAACTCCGAAAACCTCACTGTGTATATACGAAAAGCGCAAAAAAGCATACAAGGCTGTCGGCTACACCGTGACTCGACTGTCTGGTGATCAAGAGGCTCAGGCGGATCTGAGGTTCGCCACTATCGAACGAATCGCAGTTAAGGCTGCTGTTGCTTTTGAAGAAGCGCGGGGCTTCAGGGTTGAAAGTGTAGAGAGCGACACTCGTGGCTTTGATTTGATCTCGCGCCAGTCGGTCCCCGACATTTCGAGAGGGCCAATTGAGACTCGGTTCATCGAGGTAAAGGGCCGCGCGGCGGTCGGTGAAATAGCACTTACGGCTAATGAATACAAAACGGCGCAGCGCCTGGGCGAAGACTACTGGTTATACGTCGTGTTCAATTGTGCGTCTCAGCCCCAAGTAACGCTCATTCAGAATCCTGCTCGGTTCGATTGGGAACCGTTGTCAAAGATTGATTGCTACCGCATCGGCGCGGATACTATTTTGAAGGCTTGCTAGTTCAGCCAGGTGAAGCTGTCACACTCCGTCAGCAAGATTGTCTTGAAGATCGAGCGCTACACACATTCGTGATTCGCGATTAGCGAATACGTGGCGCAACCGTCCGGCCAGAAATAGAAGGAATTGCGCCAATGGCATCGCAAAGAAGTTGGCGCTAAGATGGCGCGCTGATGGAAAAGACTGTACCCTTACGTAGATCACTTTGACGGCTGCAAGGCCCATTTATATTGGTAAATGCGAAGAGGTCAGGTCACGTTCAAGGCCACTTTGAGGTCTTGAAAACCGCCGGCCGAAAGGCTATGCAGGTTCGAGTCCTGTCCCCTCCGCCATTTCCTGCAAATCGTCGTACTAACCTCATCCCCTAACTGTGGAATTACTCAGTCTCTTCCTGATGGCTGGCTGTGGTAAGTAGCTTTCCGGTCTGTGGTCGCTAACATTATCTAATTATTCCGCGCGTCATAGCATCACCCCCGCAACAAGAAGGTTTCGCCTTCAACCTACTTCCGGGAGCTGATTCCATGACCACCCACTCAACCAAACGCAATGTCCGATGTATCTGCCTGGTGCTGATTGCGCTGGGAACGGTTTTCTCTTCGCGCCCGCAACGTGCGCAGGAAACCAACGCTAATCCAATCGACGAAGATAGAACTCTCTCGCCGTATTTCTTTGTGAAGGGAGATCCGAATCTCGATCAACTACCGCTTAAGGGTACGAGGGTTGAAATTGCTGTCTCCGGCGTAATCGCGGACGTGAAGGTTAGCCAGACCTATCGCAACGAAGGCTCACGACCAATAAACGCGTCTTATGTTTTTCCCGCATCTACGCGCGCGGCTGTTTACGGTATGCGAATGCGAATTGGCGACGAAGTCATTGTGGCGAAGATTAAGGAGCGAGAGGCCGCGAAGCAAGACTTTGAAACGGCCAAGAAAGAAGGAAAGAGCGCGTCTCTGCTCGAGCAAGACCGGCCCAATGTTTTTTCGATGAACCTGGCCAATCTCATGCCGCAGGAAACCGTTGAGATTGAGCTGCGCTACACCGAACTCCTGGTGCCGAACGACGGTGTTTACGAGGTCGTTTATCCTACTGTTGTTGGCCCACGCTACGCTTCGCAAAAAGAATCGTCCGCGAAGAAAGAAGACGGTTTCGTCAAAACGCCATATCTACACCAGGGTAACAAACCGACCAGCGCACTCCACATTTCAGCGCGGATCTCAGCCGGACTGCCAATCCATGAATTGACCTGTCCATCGCACCAAATTTTTCCGCAATGGCAGGGGCAGACCGTCGCTCAGCTAACGTTGGACGACGCTGATCCATTCCAGGGAAACCGTGACTTTGTACTGCACTACCGGTTAGCCGGAAATCAAATCACTTCCGGCTTGCTTTTGTATCAGGGAACAGACGAAAACTTTTTTCTTTACATGGCCCAGCCGCCGCAGCGAGTCGCAACGGAAGACATACCGCCGCGCGAGTACATCTTCGTGGTTGACGTTTCCGGCTCAATGGAGGGGTTTCCTCTGAATACGTCCAAACAGTTGCTGAAAGATCTGATTGGACAGTTGCGACCGACGGATCTGTTCAATGTCGTTTTGTTTGCCGGCGACTCGTCGGCGTTGGCTCCAAAATCTCTGCCTGCGAACCAGGAAAACATCTCTGCGGCGATTCGGCTGCTTGAACAACAGCGTGGCAGTGGAGGGACTGAGCTTCTGCCGGCCGTCGAGCAGGCTATGAACCTTCCGCGCGAGGCAACCATCTCGCGCAGCATTGTGCTGGTTACAGACGGTTACATTTCCGGTGAGCAGGGAGTCTTTGATTACATCCGCACGCACCTTAATCAATGTAACGTATTCGCATTCGGTATCGGCGCGGCAGTAAACCGGTATCTTATTGAAGGCGTAGCAAAGGCTGGCATGGGCGAGCCGTTTATCGTTACGCAAGAGTCGGAAGCCCCGGCGATCGCGGCCAAATTCCGCGAATACATTCAGACACCCGTTTTAACCGATATTCAGATCAGGGCGATCGGCTTTGATACCTATGATGTGCACCCGTTGAATTTTCCTGATCTGCTGGCGCAACGGCCCGTCATTTTTTTTGGCAAATGGCGTGGAGCATTAACCGGAACTTTCGAGCTACATGGGAAAACCGGGCGCGGCGATTATCTAACGAGTTTGGCTGTGTCCGGCACGTTGCCTGACGACGGCAACCGCGCGTTGCGATACCTCTGGGCACGTTCGCGAATCGCCGAACTCTCGGACTACGGATTCGGCCGTCCCTCTGAGGAGAAGGTCAAAGCAATCACGGCGCTGGGTCTGAACTACAACTTGTTGACGCAGTACACATCTTTCATTGCTGTTCGCGAGAAAGTAGTTAATGCCGGCGGCGCAACTGATGACATTAACCAACCGTTGCCATTGCCGGTAGGCGTGAGCGACCTGGCGGTGGGCAGCGAACCGGAACTCGCGTGGGTGCTGGCCATATGTTCTGTGTTGTTCGGTTTGATCTGTCTGATCCGGCGCTACCGCAGCAGAGCAAGCTTAACGGTGTGCAAGTAGGACAGACTTTCCAGTCGATCTTTGATGGGCTTATGTCTATTACCTTAGATATGAATCTCACTATCGGCAGAGGGAAAGAGCGCAGTGTTCTAAACCGATTCAGGAAGCAACTCGCTCAACTGATCGGGATCCTGCTCTGCGCTCTGACCCTCAAGCAGTTTTACTCAACTGCCAACGTGAACGAACTGCGCTGGATTCTGGCGCCTACGACAGTGCTGGTCGAAGTGGTCAACGGTTCACGCTTTGAGTTTGAGTCTTATGCGGGCTATATCGACAGCGACCGCAGCTTCCTGATTGCTGCATCCTGTGCCGGCGTGAATTTTCTGCTTACCGCATTTCTTATGCTCTCGCTGGGAAAGCTCTGGCGTGAGCGGGCGCGCAACATTTCCTGGAGATATATTCCCGCCGCGCTCATAGTCGCCTATCTGACGACGCTTATTGCTAACACGGTCCGCATTGTCACCGCTTTGTGGCTGCGCAGAATTTCGCCAAGCGTGGATTGGCTGGACGCAAATCAACTCCATCGTGTGGAGGGAATCGTTGTTTACTTCGGATTTCTGCTGCTGCTGTATGTGGTCAGTGACAGGATGGATTGGAGATTCCGCACCGTTAGCGTGCGAACGCAGCCAGTCGACTGCAAAAAGAAAAGCGGTAGTGGTGAAGCATTCTCGTTGTTACGAAATCTGTTACGCCAATCGTGTTTCCCACTCCTGATCTACTACGCCACCACATTGGGAATTCCGTTAGCCACTGCCGCCTATCGGCCCGACGTTCTCGCAACTGATTTCTGGAATCATCTACTCTTTGTCCTACTTACTCCGATAATACTTGTTCTCCCATTCGCCGCCTTCCGCTGTTACAGAGCTCACCGGCTTCTGCATTGAACTGATCTCTTGCAACGCAACAAACTGGCAGATGCATTCCGGCCCCATTGCTTAGCACAAAAACTCATCCCGCGAAATGCGAACAGTTAGCATGGTAGAAGTACGTGTCGTGGGTCAACGAATACAGAACCGGAAGCGGTAGCGCCCGGGTCTATCTTGCGATGCACATCATCTCCAGGTCAGATGCAATCAACGTAAACTCTTCGCTTTCATTGGTTCCTGAACCCCATGCTACGCAGACCCAGGCGCTACCGCTTCCGGTTCTGTATTCGTCGACCCACCACGCAGCGGTGCGACTTTTTGTGCAAAGCCCCGGCCCATGCGTGATGCCGGTGTTCCGTTATAAAATGGGATACAAGAATCTGACATGCCCAACACCCGCGAACAAAGCGAGGAGCTTTCGCTCTCCAAGTCTGCGCAATACCTGCTTGAGGAGTGCCGCATGGTATTGCCCGGTATCCAGGCGCTATTTGGTTTCCAACTCGTCGTAGTGTTTAGTCCGGGCTTTTCCGAAAAATTAACGAGGCCAGAGCAGATTGTTCATTTTGTAGCCATAACACTGATTGCAGTTGCGGTCGCGCTCATTATGACACCGGCAGCGTTGCATCGAGGCACGGGGTCAAAAAAGGTTACTGCGACGTTTGTTAATCTATCGGCTCGCCTTCTATTTTTAAGTATGCTGCCGTTAGCCTTAGGCATTTGTATGGACTTTTATCTAATCGCGCGCATCATTGTTGACCGCAGTTGGGGTATTGATGCTGACAGTTGTGCTCTTTGCGATCTTTATGACTTTGTGGTTTGTACCCCCACGTGCGCGTGTTATGCAGAAGGCAATGAGCCGCACGGATCAATAACTTTGTAGCTCGCTTTTACAAACCTCCACCGTTAAAAAAACAAATATGCGTTCGCTGCTCAAGTTTTTCCTGCTCACTTTTGCAGCGTCGTGGATTTTGTGGGGTGCATGGTTTGCCATCTCACAGAGGGCGGCGGGCAGCCCAATGCTCGGGCTACTCGCCGGCGCTGTGCTGCTGCTTGGTGTTTTTGCTCCGGCAATGGTTGCTCTGGCCGTTACGGAGCAGGTTGAAGGCCGCGCGGCGACGCTTGCGCTGCTCGGTCGAATCTTCAAATGGGACGTTGGCTGGCGCTGGTATTTGTTTGCGTTGGCTTATATGCCGGTCGTTAAGTTGTCGGTCGCCGTGGTTCATCGCATCGTAACCGGCGGATGGCCACGTTTTGGCGAGACGCCATGGTACCTGATGGTCGCGGCCGTTGCAGTCTCGACTTGGGCACAAGCGGGCGAAGAAATCGGCTGGCGAGGTTACGCGTTGCCGCGTCTGTCAGAGAGTTTTGGTCTCGCGCCAGCGAGCATCATCCTCGGAGTCATCTGGGCTACCTGGCACCTGCCGCTTTTCTTTTTTTCGGGCAGCGACAAACTGGGACAATCGTTTCCGCTGTACTTGTTGCAAGTGACCGCGTTGTCAGTTGCCATCGCCTGGCTGTACTGGCGCACCGGCGGCAGTCTGCTGCTTGTAATGCTGTTGCACGCGGCAGTCAATAACACCAAAGACATCGTGCCATCAGCTGATCCAAACGCTACAAGTCCGTGGGCACTAAGCCAATCATTGGTGGCCTGGCTCACTGTAGCGTTGCTATGGATGGCGGCTGGGTATTTTCTCTTTCGCATGCGAAAGATAAGGAAACTGGAAGCCAATTCTTAACTGATTTCTCGACCTCGGTGTAAACTGACCGGCGTTCAGTCGGTACTATTTTCGTTGTGGGTCGACGAATAATTGAGCAGCCTGTCAATCATCACAACTAGCTTGCAACCCGCATTATTTTTACAGGACGGCGGCGCAGTATTGCGGCGTATCTGGTACTACATTAGTTACCCCCTCCCATTTTTCAACGACCGCGTTTCAGTTGGCCGAGTTATCGTCGGCATTGCAGTTATTTTTCTCACGCTCTTCTTAGCCGGGCGCTTCACATCGCTCCTGGATCGCCGGCTTGCGAAACGTCGCCACATCGATCCGGGACTCCGCTATACGATTGCACGTCTGGTCAGATATCTATTTGTAATGGCTGGCTTCCTCGTAGCATTAAAACAATTCAGCATAGATTTGACTTCAATCGCCGTGCTGTTTACGGCGTTGTCGGTGGGCATTGGATTCGGTCTTCAGTATATTGCGGCCGACATCGTTTCCGGCTTCATACTGTTGTTTGAGCGCCCGGTTCGTGTCGGCGATCGCATCACTATCGGTGAAGACGAAGGTGACGTGGAGAGCATCAATTTGCGCACGACACTGGTAATGACGAACGACCGCGTTGCGATCATCGTTCCCAACTCCAGGCTGGTGAGTCAACGCGTCATCAACTGGTCGTACGGTGATTCGCGCGCGCGAATTTCGATTCCGATTGGCGTGGCTGTTAATTCCGACGTCAACCTGGTGACAGAGACATTGCTGCTGGCCGCGAAAGACGTCGATCTAGTGCTTACTGATCCGCCGCCCAAAGTCCAGTTTCTGAAGTTCGGAGAATACTCGCTCGACTTTCGCTTGCTGGTTTGGACCCGTCACCCCAGTCGTCATCCGCAAATCAAAAGCGATATCAACTACCGCATCGAACGTCTCTTTCGCGAGCGTCACATTGAAATTTCCATTCCAACGCATGAGTTTCTGCTGAAGAATGTGGACGAGTCAGTCGCAAAATCCCCGCTCAACCCCAGCCGGGAAGACGACCGCGCTGGAGATAGTCAGCGGGGCGAAAAAATCCCACGAGAAGACTAAGCTGTCGTTGCTTGAGAACAGACCAAAGAGTAGGCTACTGTCTGACTGAGTGAAGATTCATTCAGTACAGCGGGAGACAGGAGACAGGAGCGGGAGGCATGAGGCAGGAGCAGGAGGCAGGGGCAGCCGGGAGTCTCAAGGCTTCAAAGTTCAAAATTCAAAATTCAAAGTTCCAAGTTCAATGCCTTCAGCGCGAACAATCAATTCAGACAGGCCGGTAATCACTGACAAGCGCAGCGCAATTCTGCGCGCAGCCATCCGTGTCTTCGCGAGCAACGGTTATTTCAATTCGAAAGTTGCCGACATTGCGCGCGAGGCGGGCGTAGCCGACGGCACGGTTTACCTGTACTTCAAGAGCAAAGAGGAAATCCTGCACTCAATCTTTGATCGGAATATGGAAGAAGCGATTGCCGACGGCCGCCAGCGTTTGGAAGGCATTGCGGATCCGCGCGAACGCTTGCGGCGCATCGCCCACATGCATCTGGAGCGACTGGGCGCTGATCGCGAGCTGGCGATCGTGTTTCAGGTGGAGTTGCGCGGCTCGACGAAGTTTATGGAAGAGTTTTCGGCAGCCGGTTTCGCCGAATACCTACGCCTGATCCGCTCGACTTTCGAAGAGGGCCAGCGAGCGGGTGTTTTTCGCAAGGAACTGAACGCAAAAGTTGTCGCAAAAATTCTTTTTGGAGCGCTTGACGAGATGGCGACCAATTGGATTCTTTCCCCGCGGCGCTACAAGTTGGCGCCCATGGCCGATCAAGTACTCGACATCTTCCTGAACGGAGTCACTGCGCAGTGAACTCAACCTCTCAGCCTCAGTCCGATCCAATGGCGCAGTTGCAGTGCGCGGCGTCGACGGACGAGCCCACGACCTTAACAGAAGTCTTTGAGTACATTGCCCGAGTACACAATCGACCCGACATACTGAACTACAAACGTGACGGTCGTTGGATACCGATTTCTTCGGCTGAAGTGGTCCGACGAACGCGCTTGATCGCGGCGGGCCTATATTCGCTTGGCATAAGACGCGGCGACCGTGTGGCCATTCTTTCCGAGAGCAGGCCGGAATGGACGTTAACAGATGCCGGCTGCATTTTCGCCGGCGCAGTCGATGTTCCTATCTACCCAACGCTCACCCCGGCCCAGGTGCAGTACATTTTGAACGATTCGGGCGCGCGCCTGTTGTTACTCGCAAACGAAACCAAGCTACGCGAAATCCAACCCATACTTTCCAACTGCCCCGCGGTAGAACATCTGATCGTTTTTGAAAAAAATCTCGAGTCAAAGTCGGCCGCTATTTCACTGGAACAGCTTGAAGCGCGCGGCCAGGCCTTGGCGCAGCAGCAACGCGAGCTGATGCGCGAGTTAGAGCTACAAGCGAAACCAGAGGACCTGGCGACGATCATCTACACCTCCGGAACCACAGGCGAACCGAAAGGCGTCATGCTCACGCATGGGAATCTGGTCTCAAATCTGGTGGACTCGTCGGGGCACTTCTCGTTTGGCGTCGAGGACAGCGCGCTGTCGGTGTTGCCTTTGTCGCACATATTCGAGCGCGAGGCGATGTACATGTACCTGTATCGCGGCATGGCTGTTTACTTCGCCGAATCGCTCGAGATGATTGGCCCAAACCTTCGTGAAGTGCATCCGACGATTCTCGTCGGCGTGCCGCGCATCTTTGAAAAGATCTACGCGCGCATCAAACAAAGCGCTGCCGAGAAAGGCCGCGCGAGTGTCGTGTTGCTTGATTGGGCAGTGAGCGTGGCAAAGAAACGCGCGCGCTACTTACTGGCAAAAAAGCGCGTGCCGCTGTGGCTCGGTTTGCAGTACAAGCTCGCAGACTCATTGATGTTTTCCAGGTGGAAAGCGGCGCTGGGCGGCCGTATTCGTTTACTCGTTTCCGGGGGCGCCGCACTGCCGGAAGAACTGGCATTGATTTACATCGGCGCCGGCATCCCGATCGTTCAGGGCTACGGCCTGACTGAAACGTCGCCAGTGATCACTGCCTCCTCGATCGATGTGAATCGCGTGGGCACAGTTGGCAAACCTATTCCGAACGTCCAGGTAAGAATTGCAGCCGACGGCGAGATCGAAACGCGCGGACCAAACGTGATGCGCGGTTATTACCACAAGCCGGAAGAGACTCGCGCAGTGTTTAGTGAAGATGGCTGGTTCAAAACCGGCGACATCGGAACGATCGATAAGGACGGATTTCTACGCATTACCGATCGCAAAAAGGAATTGTTGAAGACGTCGGGCGGGAAATACATTGCGCCGCAACCAATCGAGCAATTGATCAAGGGCTCGCGTTTTGTGAACCAGGTTGTCTTAATCGGTAATGGACGCAGGTTTCCCGCAGCCCTGATAGTGCCTGACTGGGAGCGCCTCGAATCATATGCGCAACTAAAGGGGATTGAAACGCGTGACCGCGCGCAGCTTTGTAAGCATCCGCGCATCATCGATCTGTTTGAGCGCCAGGTGGCGGCGCTCGCTCCGGATTTGGCTCAGTTTGAAAAAGTAAAAAAGATTGGTTTGCTGGAAAACGAGTTGACCATAGAGGGCGGCGAGCTGACGCCAACGTTGAAAGTAAAGCGTCGGGTCGTTGACGAAAAATATCGCGACGTAATCGACGCGCTTTACGAGGGTGCGGAGCGGTTACCTGCTGAGGGGTGACGGCAGTTTAATACCGGTGGGTTTATGGAAGTGAGCGAGAATCCGTTCAGCCGCAGCCCGTGCCGCAAGGTTCAGCAGGTAGTTGTCATAAACAGAAGCATTAGGGCGCAGTATGGATTTGTTTTGGTAGTCGCGCGCGTAGGTGTTGCCTGACGTAGCGACTTTTGCCGTAGACGGCGCGAATACCCAATACTCGACGGCCGCATTCTGCGCACTTCCTCTCCCGCCAGCTGAACCCATATTTTCTGATTTCAGTTGAAGATAGACCACATATCCTTCTTGACCAGCCTTAGCCTCCTTTACCGCATCGCTACGCGTCATGGCACCAACATCGTTCACCTTCACTGAGGCACTCTGGCTTAGTCGTTGAACAATTGTGCGCAGCGCGTCGGCATAATAGTAAAGTGGAAAATTAACGAAACCTCCATTCTGGTCCATGCCCACATTCAACAACAGTGTGGGCGCGGGTTTCGGCGCGGGCGTCACCGGTTTGTCAGTGGACTCGGGCTCGACGACGGCGGGTGTGGCTGGTTTGCGCGGGCGACGGCCGGACTGGCCCAGGGAAACAACCGCGCAGCTCAAAAGAAAACTTCCAATTAGGAATGAGATCAAGAAACGCGAAACTGCCGTCGTGTGTGACATGAGATTTACGTCGGGGAGTAGGTCAGCCGCATTGTAGCACCGGCGCGAGTGATCTAATTAGCCGATTTGTTACACTGCACCCGGCTTCGGTTCAAAATTCAATAATTCCAGCTAGAAGAGTTGACTTCACTCGTTATTACCGCAGTGCGCGATCAAGCTCGCGCGATTCGTTCCTTCGACTTGCTGCCCGAAGAAACGAACGAACATGGCGTACATTTTGTACCTGGCCAGGTGGCAGTGCTGTCCGTCCCAGGCGAGGCGCCTGCTTACTTTGCGTTTGCCAGTGCGCCTGAAGACAGGGAATTGGAAGTACTGGTGAAGCAGAAGGTTGGCGCGAGCAACTTGATATTCGAGATGCAACCCGGCGAGAAGATTGAGCTGCTGGAAGTCACAGGGCATGGGTTTGATCTTGACGCTCAGAAAGGAAAGGACCTCGTGTTCGTTGCAATGGGCACGGGGGTCGCGCCGCTGCGTTCGGCGCTGCGGCATGTGCTGAAACGTCCCAGTGCCTTCGGTCAGTTGGTGGTGCTTTACGGCGCGCGCACGCCGGACGACTTTTGCTATCGCGACGAAACTGAAGGCTGGAAGGACGCTGGGGTTGAATTACGGCAGGTGATTTCAAAGCCGGACGGCCACGACTGGTCGGGCCCCACCGGCTATGTGCAATCGCTGCTTGATCACGTTTTGCCCGATTTGAAATCCCCGGTCGCTTTGATCTGTGGCTCCCTGGAGATGATGGAACAAACACGCGACCGGCTGGCGCAGATGGGCTTTCGGTCGGAAGATATACTCACTAATTATTAACGGACGGATTGCGGTCCCGACCTCCTTGCTGAATGAATGCTCATTCAGTATGATAAGTGCTCTCGTCTTAGCGGTTTTTGGTTGTCGAAATCAAAAAGGAAAAGGGACAGGCAGGAATGCCTGGCCTACTGATTATGCGAATTGAAAAAGCCGCAGTCCTCGGAGCCGGTACCATGGGGGCGCAAATCGCCGCGCACCTCGCGAATGCGGGTGTGCCGACCATACTGTTCGATATCGCACCGCGCGAGTTAACCCCCGAAGAGCAAGCCAAAGGACTGACGCTGGAAGCGAAAGCGGTTCGCGATCGAATTGCTCGCGCCGGTCTGGAAGCGGCAAAAAAAGCAAAGCCGGCAGCCTTCTTCACAGCTGACACTGCGGCCCTCGTTAGTATCGGTAACTTCGAAGACGATCTGCCGAAACTAAAAGACTGCGATTTAGTTGTTGAGGCAGTAGTTGAGAACCTCGACATCAAACGAAGTCTTTATGAAAAGGTCGAGCAGCATCGACGTCCAGGCTCTATAGTCGCGTCAAATACCAGCGGCATTCCCCTTAAGCAGCTCGCCGAAGGCCGTTCGGAAGATTTTCGCGCACACTTTCTCGGCGTGCACTTCTTTAATCCACCGCGTTACATGCATCTCGTAGAGATAATTCGTACTGAATGGACCAAGCCGGAAGTTTCTTGCTTCATGTTTGGCTTTCTTGACGAGCGCCTCGGCAAAGGTGTGGTGATTGCAAAAGACCGTCCCAACTTCATTGCGAATCGCATCGGCACGTTTGGCGCCATGGTCACGATCAAAACCATGCTTGACGACGGATATTCAATTGAGGAAGTCGACAAGATCACCGGCCAGTCAGTTGGGCGGCCCAAGACCGCTACTTTCCGCACGTTTGATCTGGTTGGTCTGGATGTATTTGGTCATGTCGTAAAAAACCTTTACGAAGCTCTGCCGGAAGATGACGAGCGCGATGTGTTTATCGCTCCCGAGTTTTTGACGCAAATGATCGGGCGCGGAATTCTCGGCAACAAAACCAAAGGTGGGTTTTACAAACGTCAGAAGGGCGAAGGCGGCAAACAGGAAATCTGGGTGCTTGACCACGCTCAGCTTGATTACGGGCCTTCACAGAAAGTGAAACTGCCGGCGCTCGACATGGCGAAGAACATTGAAGACCTGCCCGAGCGAATCAAAGCGCTCGTTTGGAGCAAGGACCGCGTTGGTGAATTTCTTTGGAAGACGATGTCGCGCACCTTCCGCTACGCCGCGAACCACATTCCTGAGATTGCCGATACGATTGTGGAAGTCGATCGGGCGATGCGTTGGGGCTTCAACTGGGAGTTGGGCGTTTTCGAAACCTGGGACGCCATCGGTGTGGAAAAATCAGTCGCGCGTATGAATGAAGAGGGTCAGCCGGTTCCAGCCAACGTGCAGAAGTTGCTCGAAGCGGGTGCGAAGTCTTTCTACAAAAAGCACGACGGGCAGCAGTTCTATTTCGATTTTGTAACTGAACAATATTTGCCACTCGCCGAGCAGCCCGGTGTGATCGTGCTGAAGTCGGTCAAAGATCGCACCGGCGTTATTAAGAAAAATTCCGGTGCCTCGCTGATCGATATTGGCGACGGGGTGGCTTGTCTTGAGTTTCATTCGAAGATGAATGCCATCGGCGGCGACACGCTGCAAATGCTGAAGTTTGCACTTGGCGAAGTGGAAAAGAATTTCGTCGGCCTGGTGGTTGGCAACCAGGGAACGAATTTCTGCGTTGGCGCAAACATCATGCTGATGCTGATGGAAGCGCAGGAAGAGAACTGGGAAGAGCTGGACATGATGGGCCGCGCTTTCCAAACTGCGACGATGAGTTTGCGTTACTCGCCGAAGCCGGTCGTGGTTGCGCCATTCAATCTGGTCTTTGGCGGGGGCTGCGAGATGGTATTGCATGCGGACCGCGTAAGAGCAGCAGCGGAGACGTACATTGGTTTGGTTGAAGTCGGCGTGGGCATCATTCCCGCCGGGGGTGGAACGAAAGAATTATTGCTGCGCACGTTGGATTCGATTCCGGGAAACGTCGATGATGCAGATCCTTTTCCTTTCGTGAAGCGCGCGTTTGAAACGATTGCGCTGGCAAAGGTTGCAACCTCAGCCGAGGAAGGCCGTACCCTGGGATTTCTTGCTTCAGACGACACAATTTCAATGAACGGCGATCGATTGATTGCGGATGCGAAAAAAGAAGTGCTGTCTCTTGCGGCCAGCGGCTATGTCGAGCCGCAACCGCGCACAGACATTCTGGCGCTCGGCAACTCGGCGTTAGCAACATTGAAACTCGGCATTCATCAGATGAAGCGCGGCGGTTACATTTCGGATCACGACGCATTGATTGGTGAAAAGTTGGCCCGCATACTGACGGGCGGCGATCTGAATCACGAAACATGCGTTTCCGAGCAATATCTTTTGGATCTTGAGCGTGAAGCGTTTCTGTCTCTAGCGGGAACCCGTAAGACGCAGGAGCGGTTGGCGGCAATGTTGAAAACTGGAAAGCCGCTAAGGAACTAGGAGACAGGAGACAGGAGTCAGGAGACAGGAGACAGGAGACAGAATACAGAATTCAGGAGACAGAATTCAGGATTCAGAATATAAGGACTGAGACTAAAGCCGCTTAACAAACCTAGCACTCGTGGAAACCACCTCATCCGCGAGTCAAAAGGAGAAGTTATGGAGCGGCTACCAGCTCGAAACTTTCAAGATTTAATCGTATGGCAGAAAGCGCATCAATTTGTTTTGGACGTCTATCGTTTAAGCAAGGGCTTTCCTCGGGAAGAACTCTATGGGCTGACATCGCAATTTCGACGCGCCGCGATTTCCGTGCCGGCAAACATTGCGGAAGGTTTTAAGAAAAAAGGACGTCTCGACAAGGTGCGATTTATGAATATCGCCCAAGCCTCGTTGGAAGAGTGCCGATACTACCTGATCTTGACGAAAGATCTGGATTACGGAGATGTAACGAAATTGCTTGGGCAGTTAGATGAAGTGAGCAAGTTTCTTGCTAGCTACTCGACCGCAATTTCCGCTTCTGTCTCCTGACTTCTGTCTTCTGAATTCTGTATTTTGACTTCGGAGGTGTTCTATGAACGACGCAGTAATCGTATCAGCAGTTCGAACAGCAGTTGGCAAAGCGCCGAAAGGCACTTTGCGAAATACTCGGCCTGACGAAATGGGCGCTGCCGTGATCAAAGAAGCAATGGCGCGTGTGCCTGGCCTGGAAGCAGCAGAAATCGAAGATGTGATCATGGGTTGCGCCATGCCGGAAGCCGAACAGGGAATGAACGTCGCGCGTGCTGCTGCAATACGAGCCGGCTTGCCGGTCGAAACCAGCGCCATGACCATCAATCGTTTCTGTTCGTCGGGATTGCAGTCGATCGCCATGGCCGCGGACCGAATTCGCAGCGGCGGCGCCGAGACAATAGTCGCCGGCGGCCTGGAGACGATGTCCATGATTCCGATGGGCGGCCACACGATTCGACCCAATCCTTATTTAGTCGAACATTATCCCGACTTCTATTTGAACATGGGGTTGGCTACTGAAAACGTTGCGCGCAAATACAATGTCAGCCGCGAAGAGCAGGATGAGTTTGCTTTGCGTTCGCATCAACGAGCCACGGCAGCGCTCGACGCCGATAAATTCAAGGACGAGACTGTGCCGCTGAGTGTAACGTTTGAAGAGTTGGATGAAAAAGGCCGTAAGCAAAAGCGCGAAGTTGTTTTTGATCGAGACGAAGGCGTACGCCGTGACAGCACCATCGAAGGACTTGCGAAGTTAAAGCCTGCATTCAGCATGAAAGGCACAATCACCGCCGGTAATGCATCGCAGATGTCTGATGGCGCGGCCGCGGCAATTGTCATCTCTGCGGAAAGAGCAAACAGCCTGGGTGTAAAACCGCTCGCGCGGTTTGTTGCTTACGCGACCGCCGGATGCCCGCCTGAGGAAATGGGAATTGGTCCAGTCTTCGCAATCCCAAAGGTTTTGAAATTAGCAGGATTGACGCTGGATCAAATTGATGTCATCGAGTTGAACGAAGCATTTGCCGCACAGTCGCTGGCGGTTATCAAGACGCTTGGCCTTGATCCCGACAAAGTAAATGTCAACGGCGGGGCGATCGCGTTGGGCCACCCGCTGGGTTGCACTGGTGCAAAGTTAACTGCAAGCATTTTGCGCGAGCTCGAGCGTCGCAACGGCCGTTACGGCATGGTGACGATGTGCGTGGGCGGCGGCATGGGCGCGGCGGGGATTTTTGAGAGACTCTGAAAGAGCCGTGACAGGTAACAAGTGACAAGTGACAAGTAGAAACGAGACGCGATGACAGCATAGGTTTTGCTCGTCACTTCTCACCTGTTACTTGTCACCCTTTGAAAGGAACAAACATATGTCAGCCGTAGTCGAACAAAAACAAATAATCAAAGGTGGCGCGTTCTTGATTGAAGAAAGAACGACTGAAGATATCTTCACGCCGGAAGACTTCACTGAAGAGCATCGCATGATCGCCGAGACGACTCGTCAGTTTATCGACAACGAGGTAAATCCTCGCGTCGAGGAGCTCGAGCATCACGATTGGAATCTGGCGCGCGAGCTGGTGAAGAAAGCAGCCGACCTCGGCTTGATTAGCGCGAACATTCCTGAAGAATACGGCGGACTTGGCTTGGACCAGACGAGCGGCGCTCTGGTCGGTGAGAACATTGGCCGCTGCGCTTCGTTTGCCACCACGCTCGGCGCGGAGAGCGGCATAGGCTTGCTGCCAATCATTTACTTCGGCACGGAAGCGGCCAAGCAAAAGTATCTGCCAAAGATTGCGTCAGGTGAACTGATAACGGCATACGCGCTGACTGAAGCAGGCTCCGGCTCCGACGCGATGGCGGCGAAAGCGACCGCGCGGCTGAGCGAAGACGGAACGCATTACATTCTTAACGGCGAGAAGATGTTCATCACGAACGGTGGCTTTGCCGATATCTTCATCGTGTTCGCGAAAGTAGATGGCGACAAATTTACGGCGTTCATTGTGGAGAAGCAGGACGGTGTTCAGCCCGGCGCGGAAGAACACAAGATGGGAATTAAAGGTTCGAGCACGACCCCCCTCGTATTGACGGATGCAAAGGCGCCAGTTGAAAACATGCTCGCCGAAGTGGGTAAAGGCGCCAAGATAGCGTTCAACACACTCAACATCGGCCGTTTCAAACTCGGTGCGATGTGTGTCGGCGGAATGAAGTTGATGATTCATGAAGCCGTGCGCTATGCCAACGAGCGCCAGCAATTTGGGAAACCAATCTCTTCATTTGGCGCGATCAAGTCAAAACTTGCGGAGATGGCGATTCGCACTTGGGTTGGTGAGTCGATGACATACCGCACGCTGGGAATGATTGAAGCGGCGATTACCGATCCCCATGATCCGAACGCCAAGCTGAAGGCGATTGAAGAGTATTCGGCAGAATGCTCGATCATTAAAGTCGCGCTTTCAGAGTATTGCGACTTTGTGGTTGATGAGATGGTCCAGATTTACGGCGGCTATGGCTATTCCGCGCACTACCCGGCGGAACGCGCCTATCGCGACTCGCGCATCAATCGGATCTTCGAAGGCACCAACGAGATCAATCGCATGTTGATCCCTGGCCGGTTGATGAAGGCGGCCCTGAGCGGTCATCTGGCGTTGCTGCCGGCCGCACAGGCGTTAATGGATGAAATTTTGACGCCGCAAATGGCTAGTTTTGACGAGGACGAAGCGGTACTGGCAACGGAGCAGAAGCTGGCCCAGAACGCCAAGAAGGTTGCGCTGATGACGCTCGGCACGGCGGCGCAAAAATACATGATGAAGCTGGGCGACCAGCAGGAGATTCTGCTGGGGATTGCCGACATCATCATGGATGCGTACGCCATGGAATCAGCAATTCTGCGCGCGCAGAAGCTGGCGGCGTCGCAAGGTGAAGAGGCGGCAGCACGTTACATCGATATGACGCGCGTATTTTGCAACGACGCGGTCGAGCGTATTGAGGCGCGGGCGAAGAACACGCTGGCGGGCATGTCGGAGGGCGACGAATTGCGGACGTTGCTGGCGGCGCTGCGTCGTTTCACCAAGCTGACGCCGATGAACACGATCACCGCGCGACAGCGGATCGCGGACGTGCTGATTACGGCGAACAAGTGGGCGTACTAGCATTTCCTATTGCCGAGCGAAGCGACGTGTTGCTAGCTGCTCTTATGCGTGAGACTACGATCTCAAATTTGAGATCTCAGATCTCAAACTAAGCCTTGCGATTACGTATCACTTCGAGTTCTTTTAGGAATTCTTCGCGCTCGCTGTCTTCCTTGGTTTTGCTTCGCATCTTGTTGGTGAGATATCGCTGCCCGCGAATGCTGGTGTTCTGTAAGGAGTTTGCCCAGGCGGACAGTTGTCGCGAGATCTTTTCTGCTCTTCTTTTGAGATCTGAGATCTCAGATCTGAGATCAACGAACTATGGCAAGCGTTCGCAGACACACAGAACCGATCGCGTTTCCCCAGATGAGCCTCGCGAAATGTATAGAAACGTCAAGGTCTCCAGCGTCGTCCCTCTTTCAAAACCTTCGGCTATATTGTTTGAGATTGACATCGACGACCGCTCAATCTGATCGCGAATATTTCGGTACGGTCTAAACACTGGTCGTTTCGTAAAGGCAAAAATACGAACAGCGAGGTCAATGGCATCTTTCCAAACCGGTAATTCTTCGAAGCGCATATACTTCATTTTCTGGACCCCTCAAGAGCTGAACTTAACAACCAACTATCGGTTGCAAGTGGCCAGAAACTCAATGTTATTGAGAATATCGATGATTCACGCGCCTGAAAGAGAACTTGCAACGGCCTTTATGGCGAACTCGAAAAAAATTAACTAAATCGTCGCTAACTCAATGAAACTCATTCCCATCTCCCTGCCCACGCCCTTCTACATTGGCCCGGTCAACGTCTATCTGATCGCGGAAGATCCGGTCACCCTCATCGACACCGGCCCTAAAACAAAAGAGGCCATCGAAGCGCTGCGCGACGGTTTGCGCAAAGCGCGCATCCGCGTGTCTGACATTCGCCGCATTGTGCTGACACATGCGCACGAAGATCATTGTGGACTCGCTCGCTCGCTGCGCGACGAAGCAAAGGACGCCGAAGTTTTAGTTCACGAGTGGGAAACCGGTCATCGCGTCGGCCGCCTGGAGTATGAGGAGCATCGCAGCCTGTTGGCGCGCGCGGGTGTTCCCGATAGCGAGATAGAAGGCATGCGCAAGATGTACGAAGGCGTGCGTAAATACGCTGACTCGTTTGCACAAGATGAATATGGTCCACTATGGGACGAATCAGAATTACAGTTTGCGACTGGCGCGTGGCGAATTATTCATACGCCCGGTCATACACCCGGTTCGTGTTCGTTTCTCCGCGAGGCAGATCGCACGGTGATTGCCGGAGACTGTGTTCTTAAACGGATCACGCCCAACCCGGTGTTATCACCTGACCCAATCGATCCCACAAAACGCTTTCGTTCGCTAGCGGAGTATCTGGTCAGCCTGGCGCGCTTGCGCAGCTTCTCGCCCACGCTGGTGCACGGCGGACATGGTGGTCCGGTGCACGATTTTGAAGAACTCTTTCATCGCTATTTTCGTGCTATTCAGGAACGCCAAGCGGAAGTGATTAAGCTGGTTCCGAAAACGGGAATCAGTGCCTGGGACGTTTCGCGTGCGATGTTTCCAGAGACAGACGACGTGCATCGTTTTCTGGGTGTTTCCGAGGCGGTTGCGCATCTTGACCTGGCACATTCAGAAGGGAAACTTGCCGTGGAACTTGCGGGCGACAGGGAAGTGTATCGCAGGGTATAAACAGCCTTCATCCGCAGATTACACAGATTACGCAGAACGAAAGAAGTGCGTTATCAGTTACCGGCCCAATAGTTGGTCTTTCGGGCCTTTTTGTGCAATTAAATCGGTGTAATCTGTGAAATCTGCGGGTACTTCTTTGGAACTCTTGCCCTGCTCCCGCGTGTAACCCATAAAATCTTTCCGGAGGATTCTCCTGTGATGACCATCAGAAATGCATTTAGCTTTTTATTCTCCCTAATTTTGACGGCTGGCATTGTATCGGCTCAACAAGTTACACCCGCGCCGGCGCCGGCTGAGCCCGGCACGCCGCTCGCCCCCCTGTCCCCAGGCAACTTTTCCTTTTTCATTGAAGGTGGCAGTTTTCTTGGCGTCTTTGCCGAAGATGTGAGCAAAGAAAACATGACACGCTACGGATTGCGCGAGGCCCGTGGGGTTGGCATAACGCAGATAGTTAAAGACAGCCCGGCTGAAAAAGCCGGCTTGAGAAAAGACGATGTGATTTTAAGATTTGAAGGCGACAGCGTTACCAGCGTGCGTAAACTTAATCGCCTGGTGTCGGAAGTTGCACCGGATCAGACCGTGCGTCTTGGTATTAGTCGCGGCGGATCCGAACAGGAAATATCAGTGACGATCGGCAAGCGCAATGCATCGGCAAATACGTTTGACCGCTTACCGGGATTTCAGGGAATGGATCGACTGAAAGATCTGCAAGGACTCAGAGGGTTGATGACGCCAGAAGCGCCGGGCGGGAACCTTTTTAAATGGGAAGGCCCAGGAGCCGGACCTGAAGGAATGGTGTTCAGCTTTGGCAATAACCGGCGTATAGGCGTGAGCACGATGGCATTGACCAAACAACTCGCCGAATACTTTGGTGTTGCCGAAGGTCAGGGCGTGCTGGTTACTTCAGTTGCGGACGACAGTCCGGCGGCAAAGGCTGGAATCAAAGCCGGCGACATAATCACCGCAGTCGACGGCGAGAAAGTTGAAGGCTCAGGCGATGTGTCCCGTGGAATTAACAAAAAGAAAGAGGGCGATGTAACGTTGACGCTTATCCGCAAAGGTAATCAACGAACCGTTACCGTCACGCCTAACGTCGTCAAGCCCGCAATAGCGCCTAGCGGAACGCCCGGGTCGGCTCGGACAATTGTGATTCCGCGTATTGAACTCGGAGTAACTCCGGAAATAAACATCTCGATGCCAAGCATTCAATTACCAAACATTCCGGAAATCCGGATGCAACTGCCAGGGAAATTCCCGAAGGTCCGAGTGGTAAAAGCGGGTACGCAACAACCGATATAAAAAGTAGGACAGGCATTCCTGCCTGTCCTGTAGTCAAGTAGTTAACAGTCCAACCTTCAGGTTGCTTACTGTCAGAATCGGCAAACTAAAGTCTGTACTCTGAACCGCTTGATTACTAGCGCCGGAACATAGGACAGGCAGGAATGCCTGTCCTACTTATTTGGGTGGCAGTTTGTTTCTGCCTTCCACTGCCTCGCGATATGCGCCACCGGCAACCCCGCCTATTTTGATCGCTTCGTCAAACTCCTTTGCAGCATCGACGTTCTGGTCGAGAAATGCATAGATCCGGCCCATGGCCACGTGCGCCCGCGAGATTAAGGCGCGATCCGTTTCGGGTGATGCGGCTTCAACCGCCAGCCGATAGTTCGTTAGCGCAGCCTGAAGTCGTCGCGCCTGCACCTCTTCATCGGTAGCATCGGCGGCGGCGACACTCGATGTCTGTGCGAGAGCGAAGAATATGCGCGGCTCTCGCGAATAATCTTTCAACAACTCTTTCAAACGCGTTTCGGCGGCGGGGTAATTTTTCGCTTGCAGAATTTTCTCAATCTCGCCCAGTTGTTTGACGAGCGCGGCGGTCCTGGACGCGTCAGCTTCAGAATAAACAGGCGGGTCACCTTCCGCACTTCTGGCCGCAATGCGAGCCTGCCGTGCTGCCAGCGCCCGTTTCCTTGCTTCAGCGACCTCGGTCAGCCGGTTTGTTTCGCGTGCCGGATCGAATGAAGCGATCATGTCTGGCAAAAAATTAGCAATGTCGAAACCTGAGCTTTCAATCTCTTTCAACTGCTCAGCGAAGAAAAAGGCCAGCACGGCGCCGCGTTCATAATCATCAGCGAGACGAGCAATCGTCTGATCCTGTAGGGCGGCGGTAGCTGTTTGAGATTCCTTTACGATTGCCCGACGAGCAGCGTCGTCTTTCGTGTTCGCGAGTTTGGCGCGGGCTTCAGACATAACTAGTGCAATCTTACGAGATTCATCAAACCGGGCATCCGCAGCAGCCACCAGCGAACGTGAAACGGAAAGAAAGACGTCCGGGCTTACTGTCGCACCCGCTTTTTCTCGTGCGGCGAGCACTTGCCTGATTTGCTCGCGCCGGTCGGCAATCTGCCGATTAAACTTCAGCACGAGCGGATCAATTACATACTGAAAATAACCACGTCGCAGCTCCGATAAGATTGGATCAGTGCCTTCAGGAACGACAGCGTAGTAATCTTCGCCAATCACTCGGAAGTTAATCGCACCGGGCACGCCTAGTAAGTCGGGAACAACAAAGAAATGCCGATCGTGTTGACGAGTCGTGTAGCGCTGTTCGCTTTTCTTCTGGGTGCTCGGTGCTTTTACCAGAATTCGTTCGGCCCAAACGGTAGTCGGCCGCGTGTGCAAATAAGATAAGACAGATTGGACCATGTTAGCCGTGGGTTGGCGCAGCCGGTCGCCTTCCGCCTGATAGGCGCGAGTGTAGGCGTCCAGTTTTTCGTCCATGCCCGAGCGTCGATAAAACTCGCGCACCAGCGGCGCAAAGTCGAGTACTTCAAGCAAGCTTCCCGGCAATTGGTCAGACCGCTCTGGAGCTTCGAGCAACGGTGGCGGCCCAAGCGCCAGTGCCAGTGAAATGTAACGGGCGGCCTGGTCCGCCGAAGTGGCCGGCGCCGGCAGCTTGTTTCGCTCATAAAATGTACGTAAGCGAGCACGCAGGTCGGGATCAAGATTGGCAAGATCTTTTCGTACTTGCGCGCGGAAGTCAGAAGGTGTGGTGCCTGCAGGAGTCGCTTCAAACCCGGCGGCTTCGAGCGCTGCCATCATCACGATGACACGGGGCTCGATGTCGAAACTGACTCCATAGGTGGTCAACTCGAATGATGGCGACGGCCGCTGCGGCGTAGTTCCACGTTGCGGCACGGGTGTCGTAGTGGGCGTTGACTGCGCCAGGCTCAGGACACAAAGGCCGAGCATTATGACTGTTGAAAAAATAGTCTTCTTCATAGAAAGGTTTGTTGCTGAGTAACGGTTTTGTTGGTTGCGTTTGGGAGATTCCTGAGATGCCTGGCGCAGACGAATCAAATGCCGGCAGACGTAAGTTTACACGTTTGCCACTGGCTTCCGCGTCCGTTTTCGCGCTCGCAACAGCGAAGATGTTACTGGATAAGCTATGAGTGAACAAACGACGGATAGCACCGTGGCGCCAATGGTGAACGGCCAAACTATGTACCAGCTCTCGCGAAATAGATGCCGATAATATTCGCCGGTTAACAGGTGTGGATCTTTCAGCAAGGCCAGGCCTGCCGCAGGGATTCGTAAAGGCCGGCCAAGCAAGAATGCGCCGATGGCGTAGGATGCAATGATGATCGGCACCAGCGTGAGAAAAGGGTTGTTTATGAAGGTACCAGCGTAAACAGCAATCTTATTGAAGCGAAAAAGTAATGCAACCAGGGTAGCAAGGATCGTGTGCAAGCCAAGCAGTGGCGAGAAGGCAATAAAAACTCCGATTGAAAAAGCAAGCGCCGTTCGCTCAGGCGGGTCATCCAGCGCGAGTAAACGGCGAAAGGTAGAACGAAACATGATTCAGTTTCGAGTTTCGAGTTCAGAGTTTCGAGTCAAAGGAAAAGAACCCGAAACCCGAAACTCGAAACGCGAAACTATTTAAAGCTGTTCAGCGCCTCCGCTTCGTTATCGTAGGCGTCAAAGACAGTCAGAAGCTTAGTTATGACCAGCAGGTTTTGAATCTTTTCGGTAAGATTCAAAAGCTTGAGTTGCCCGCCATCGCGGCTGACGGTCGTGTAGTTTGCAATCAATTCTCCGATGCCACTCGAGTCGATGTTCTTCACGCTTTTCAGGTTAAGCAGTATCTTCTTTTTGCCGCCGTCAACCAGGCCGCGGATGGCGTTGCGCAACTCTATGCTGCCTTCGCCCATGCGTACCGCTCCGCTCATATCGAGTATGGTGACGTCGCCTGCTTGCCGTTCAGTGACTTCGAGTTCTGCCATAACTTATCTCCCTTAATTCCGCCTGCGTAAACAATCCATGGCGCTTACTTAAAACTGTTTAGTGCTTCCGGTTCGGTTTCATAGACATCGAAGACCGTGAGCAGCTTTGTAATTGTCAGCAAGTCTTGAAGTTTCTGCGTCAGGTTGAGCAGCTTCAATTGGCCGCCATCCTTGTTAATCGCGGTATAGCTGGAGACCAATTCACCAATGCCGCTTGAATCGATGTAGCCCACTTTTGCCAGATTCAGGAGAATCTTCTTCTTGCCTTCTTCCAGCAGCCGGCGAATGGCCGAGCGCAACGCCACGCTACCTTCGCCGATCGTGATCTTGCCGCTCATATCCAAAACCGTTACGTCCCCGGCCTGGCGTTCCGAAATGTTTAGCTCTGCCATTGCTCGATCTCCTTCAATGCATTTGCGATTTTTGATTTCAGATTTTCGCTTTCAAGTATCCGGTGGTTGTTTGCCACAGGACACTTGAAACAACCGCAAATCTAAATTCAAAAATCTAAACTAGATTTTCTTCATCATGCGTACGGTGGTTCCGCCTTTGGGATCCGCCGACCACTCGACCGTGTCCATGAAGTTTCGCATGAAAAAAATACCACGGCCCGAGGTTTTAAGGATGTTCTCTTCTTTGGTCGGATCTGGGATGTCGCTCGGATTGAATCCCTGCCCATGGTCGTGAACAATGATCTCAAAAGCTTCTGGGGAACTTCTCAGCTTTAGATCAACGACTTTCGCTTCATTAAGTTTATTTCCGTGAAGCACTGCGTTTGTGACCGCTTCACGCACCGCCATGTCTACGCCGAAGGCTATTCCCTCGTCGATGCCCAGCCGATTCAAAAATTCTGAGACTGCTGCGGCAGCTTCGGAAACCGCTTCGATGCGACTGGGGAACCTGAGTTCAGTTGTCTCAAGAGTCACAATTAAAAGACATGGCCGCTCCCAGAGCCATCGCGTGCGGATCTTGGGCGGTATTTAATAAAACTCCAAAAGCTACGCGGAAGACCGAGGGTTTAACACGCTCTGCTATCGCCTGTCAAGAAGCTTGCAAAACCGCAATTCCAACGCGCCCGGTTCGGCTAAATGTTTTCGTAACTATTCTTTAGACCTTCGTACGCATTGCTTGGCAAGGTAATATTGAATAATGAAAATCAAGCCGGCGCGACGTCTAAGGGGGCGCAGCCATCTTCCCGGAGACAAATCGATCTCGCATCGGGCCGCGCTGCTCGCCGCATTGGCTGGCGGCACGTCCCACATCTCAAACTTTTCTCCAAGTAAGGACTGCGCGGCGACACTTTCCTGTTTACAAGCGCTCGGCGTTTCGCTCGAGCGCCAGGGAAATACAATCAGCGTCGAAGGTAAAGGCCTGCACGGATTAGTTCCACCGGCGCGCCCGCTTGATTGTGGAAATAGTGGCACCACGATGCGTCTGCTCGCCGGCGTGCTCGCGGCCCAGGATTTTCCCACCATACTCAGGGGCGACGATTCGCTAAGCCGGCGACCCATGAAACGAATCATCGAACCACTGGAAAAAATGGGCGCGCAGGTAGTCGCTCTCGGTGGGCATCCACCTTTACAAGTTGCCGGGAATCAAAATTTAATCGCGATTAGTTATGAGTTGCCGGTTCCCAGCGCGCAAGTCAAAAGTTGCGTGCTCCTAGCAGGCCTCCATGCAGAGGGCCGCACTGAGATTATCGAGCGTGGCGGCTTAACGCGCGATCACACCGAACGCATGTTGCAATGGTTTGGCGCTGCTGTTGAAATTGGGGGCGACAACGTCGAAACCGAAGCGAAGACGTGCGCTGTGACTGGTCCGGCCCGTTTTGCGGGGCGAGACGTTACGGTGCCGGGAGATTTTTCCGCTGCTGCATTTTTCACCGCGGCTGCCGCGTTGCTGGCAACTTCCGAAATCGAAATTGAGGGCGTGGGCCTCAACCCGACGCGCACGCAATTTCTCGACACCTTGCGCGCGCTCGGTGCGCAGATTGATATTGGCAAAAAGAGAGATGAGTCAAACGAAACCGTCGGCGACGTTAGTGTGCGAGGAAGCAACTTGCGGGAAAACCTTGAAAAGGAATTATCGCTGACGATAAGTGGTCCATTAAGCGCGGCCTTGATCGACGAATTACCGCTGCTCGCGGTAGTTGGCAGTCAGCTTCCGGCTGGTTTAGTGATTCGCGACGCGCGCGAGCTTCGCTCTAAAGAAACCGATCGTATCGCGGCCACTGCAAAAAATCTCAAGGCCATGGGTGCGGCTGTCGAAGAGTTTGAAGATGGGTTGCGTGTTTTCGGTGGTGCGCGTCTCAAGGGCGCAACCCTGGCATCGTTTGGAGATCACCGGATCGCAATGGCATTTAGTGTGGCCGCCTTATTAGCCGAAGGAGAGTCGGAAATTGCCGGCAGCGGCTGCGTCTCTGTTTCCTTTCCTGATTTCTTTACAGCCCTTGAGTCACTGGTCGAAAGATGATCGGCCTTTGCACAAGAGTCGTAAAACGCCTGCCTGGTGGGCCGAGGAATACAGAACCGGGAGCCGTAGCGACCGGGTCTGCGTAGCATCGGCTCAAGGCCATCGGGAGCGAGGAGTTTACGTCGATCGCATCGACCTGAAGATTTGTACCGCAGGTGCGACCCGGTCGCTACCGCTTCCGGTTCTGTATTCATTGACCCACGGCAAGGTAGGCTTTGACCACGCTATCTGGTCGCATCTCGCCTTGCGGGGATTAGTTTTGTGCAAAGCCGTCGAACGCAAACTTTAAGAATGAATATAGAGCTTATCGCCATTACAGGTTTCATGGCGGCGGGAAAGACGACTGTTGGCCGTGCGCTCGCGAGCAGACTGGGTTGCGCCTTCGTGGATCTTGACGAAGTAATTACCGAGCAACAGAAAAAGACAATCAATGAGCTGATCAAAACCGAGGGCGAGGATTTCTTTCGCGACTTGGAGAGCAAAGCGCTTGCTGAAATCTTGCAGGAAAGTGGTGTTCGGGTAATTGCGCTTGGCGGCGGTACCTGGTCACGTGCGGAGAACCGCGGGCTTTTGAAAGCGCATGACGCTCGCGTCGTTTGGCTGGATACACCTTTTGAACTGTGCTGGCAAAGAATTCCGAGAGGTGAAAATGCCCGTCCGTTGGCACCTTCCCGCGACGTAGCTGAAAAGCTCTATCACGCGCGCCGACCGGTATACGAACTGGCAGAAATTTGCGAGGTCGTTTCGGAAAACAAAACGCCCGAAGAGGTCGCCGACGAGATTGCCGCGGCACTTATGTCCGATAAGCTCTAGCTTGTCGTGACGCCGCGTCAAACTAAAGGAAGGTCTGAACAACTTGTATACATAAGTGTTTTCTTCCCCTCCCTTGGGAGGGGTTAGGGGAGGGTGCGAAGCTTAGCGACATAAAGCTCTCTCCCCGCCCTCTCCCAAAGGGACAGGGAGAAGTACAAACTAAAAATTTATCGGACACGCAACGAAGCTCCCATCTTAGCGGGCTTCATTTTCGCCGGCTTTGCTGAGAAAATCTCGAACTAATCACATGGCTAAACCAACCAGCGCATTGAAAGTCGCCAGGGCTTTGCAGAATGAAACAAACTGGAAATCATTCGCGTCATGGAATGCCGACGGCTTTTTTGACCTGCAAACGGATGACATCGGCGATGCGCCGGTCCGGTTGTTTCTGACAGAAGCGTTGTTGGAAGCCGCCGAAGAAACTCTCTACCGGCAGATTGTGAACGCCACTCGTTTTCCAGGAGTTAAATTAGTCGTCATTACTCCGGACGTGCACTTCGGCTATGGCGTGCCGGTAGGCTGCGTGATACTTACCGATGTTGAGAGCGGCTCGGTCGCGATGGGCCCAGTCGGATACGACATTGGTTGCGGAATGATGAGCGCGCAGTCTGAAGTTGCAGCCGCTGAAGCGACGCCAGAGCAGAGACTGGCTTTTAATCGTGCCGTCATGCAGCGGGTGCAAATGGGCTTTGGTGGACAGAGCAATCGTCTCGGCGCGGTTTCCGATGGCGAATTCAATAACCTCGTACGCGGCGGAGCGGAATATTACGTCGAAAATTATGGCGCCACCTTCGATCGGGGACGTGCTGAACGGCATCGCATTCCGGTTGACGACGACTGGACAATTCCCTGGGGTGGAAAAGGGAAGCCGGAACGTGGCAAGAATCAACTTGGCAGCCTTGGCGGCGGCAATCACTTCATCGAGTTGCAACGATCAGAGATGACGGGCACGCTCTTCGTCCAGGTACACACTGGCAGTCGCGGTTTCGGCCACGGTCTGGCAACAAACTATTTTGAGATGGCCCGTACTGAGCGGCCCGATGCGATCACCGACATTGATCTCGGGTACTTCACTCCCGAATCCATCCATTACAAGGATTACTTGAACGCGGTAGCCGCCGGCGGCAACTATGCAATTCTGAACCGCCTCATCATCTTCGAAGCGGTTGCCGAAGCTTTTCGTGAAGTGTTTCGCGCTGAGTTGGAATTGATTTATGAAATCAGCCACAACCTGGTCCAAAAGGAATGGCATCCTGATTTCGGTGATGTCTGGGTGCATCGCAAAGGAGCGACCCGCGCCTTTCCCGCTGGACATCCTTTCCTGAAGGAAACGGCGTGGGAAGATTCCGGTCACCCGGTGTTGATTCCAGGAAGCAACAAGGATTTCAGTTACATTTTGCGCCCGTTGCCAGGCGCGGTGAAAAGTGGTTATTCAGTGAATCACGGTGCGGGTCGCCGGCTTTCGCGGGGCCAGGCGACGCGCAGCCTTTCGCAACGTGCGGTCGATGATGAATACGCAGCGGCCGGCATCGTTGTAAATATTAATGCGCACGTCCCCCTGGATGAAGCGGCGCCTGCTTACAAGTCTTCGGAAGAGGTGCTGCGCGCAGTGACCGAAGCAGGGTTGGCGCGAGTAGAACACCAACTATGGCCGCTCGCCTCGCTAAAAGGTGTCGATGAGAAAAGGCGCGGTCGAAAAGGACCGCGCCGGAAACAATCGAGCCGGCACTATTGACTTCCGGTTATACGAACAAAGTGCGAGGAGTGATACCGTCAATTAGATTCGATGTTTGACGATCACGCTGGCCAGGCGATCCGCGACGACCGGATCGATGCTCTTGAGTTTTTCCTGTTGCTCGAGCGCCTTGGCGGTGTTACCAAGCATCAGGTTGCTGATCGCGTAGTTGAAGTAGTAAGACGGTTCCGCGGCGATAGCGCAATCGCTTTTTCATGAAGTGGAATCGCTTCCTTCGCGCGGCCGGCTTTGGAAAGTGTTACCGCCAGACCATCGTAAGCAAGGAATAGGTGGGATTGCTCTTAATCAAATTGCGAAAGACAAATTCCGAGTAACTGAAATTCTTCATGCGGTCGTAAGTAATCGCCTGGTTGTATTTCGCTTTCAGTAAACTTGAATCCAAAGCGACCGCTTTGTTGAAGGCTTCTACGGCTCGCGGAAACTGTTTAGAAGTGGTTGCCAACGTTCACCGCAACGTTGGCCTGGTGACAACTTCTCTGCGACGTTCGCAAATACCGATTTAGTTGACGCGTTAACGGGCCGTCAAATCAATGCGCGATTGTCCAGATATACTTTTTACTGTTTGGACCACGCTACAACTGGCGCAACTCATCGCGCTTTATTCCGTTTGGGCACGCGCTGTTTGTCGTAAGTCGTTATCAAGCTAAATTCCGCAACAACGATTTCACCTGCCCGGATACCAGCGACACGTCATTTGCGATGGCGCTTGGTGGCGGTCTCGACATCCGAGCCACGAAACATGTCGATATTCGCGCGATTCAGGTGGACTACCTGCCGGTATGGCATAGCAATGGACGCGAAGACGGATTGCGATTCTCGGCAGGCGTGAAGATCAAGTAACTAACACCCCAAGCGGGCTGCCTACTTGGGAACCCCGGGACTGCGTTAGTTAAGTTTAAGCTTTTGGGGCTGGTCGAAAAAATTGGACCAGGCGTCGCCACTCTTCTTGAGCAGGGCCGGAACATTTTTGACTGTAAAGTCGGAAATCTTCACGCCCTGCTCAATCTGTTTCCAGGTGAGCGGCATCGACACCGTAGCGCCCGGTTTCGCCCGTGCAGTAAAAACCGCTGCCAAACTCTTGCCGCGCGCGTTCTGCATCCAGTCAACATAAACCTGATCGCGTTTGCGCTTATCAATACTTCGCTCCACCGTGGCTATCTTCGGCACGCGCCCGGCAATCTCGCTCGCCAGCAAACGCGAAAACTCCGCTACTTTTGCATAATCGTTTGTCGGGTTTAGCGGCAGGTAAATATGAATGCCCGAGGAACCCGAAGTCTTGGGAAAGGCGTTCAGACCGATCTCATCGCAAACCTGCTTGCACACCAGCGCGACCTGCAAAACATTCTTCCATGGAGCTTTCTTTGGATCGAGATCCAGGGCCAGCCAATCAGGTTTGTTCAGCTTCGCAATTGTCGAGTGCCACGGGTGTTGTTCAATATTTCCCAGATTGACGAAGTGCAACAGGGACGCGGTCGTAGTGAAGACTGCATAGTCGAGTTCACGGCCCTGCTGATTTGTCAGTCGGATTGTCTTGATAAAATCGGGTGCGCTTTCCAGGTCCTGTTGGAAAAACATCGGCGCTTTAATGCCGCGCGGCCAGCGCTGCAAAATTGCCGGACGGTTTTTGAGGAACGGCAATATGTACGAGCTGACCTGCAGATAGTAACGAAGCAGTTCAAACTTGGTGATCTTTTCGTCCGGCCAATAGACGCGGTCCAGGCTGGTCACGGCAACGCGTTCGCCTTCCAACGCCAGCGTCAGATCGCCCTTAGGGTTTTTTAGGGCAAGAAATTCGGCGGCCGTGATGCCCGGTGAGTTTGTTTGGCGAGAACGTTTGACGGATCCGGTTTTCGCTGCGGTCTTTTTGTGAGCTACCACCCTGTTAATCCTCGCTTGATCCTTAGTCATCATAGCCCGCAGGGCGCGCCTGCATCCACTTCCAGGCTGATTCAATGATGACGTGCAAATCCTGGAATAGCGGTTTCCAGCCAAGTTCGCGTTTGATCTTCTCTGAGCTCGCGATCAAGACCGATGGATCGCCGGCGCGTCTGGGGCCCACCGTTGCAGTAATGTCTTTGCCGGTTACTTCGCGAGCTGCTTTCAACACTTCGCTTACACTATAACCATCCCCGCCACAACCAAGATTGTATACGCGGCTGCCTTTATCCAATGCTCCCAGCGCGAGAATGTGTGCGCGTGCCAGGTCAATCACATGAATGTAGTCGCGCACGCAAGTGCCATCCGGCGTTGGATAATCATCACCATAAACTTGTATGAACTGACGCTTGCCGGCGGCGGCCTGCAACGCGATTGGGATCAAATGACTCTCCGGATCGTGGTCCTCGCCGCATAGATCGCTGGCGCCGGCAGCGTTGAAGTAGCGCAAAGATGCGTAACGAAGATTGTAGGCCTCGTCATACCAGCGCAGCGCGCGCTCAAAAGCGAGTTTTGATTCGCCATAGGGATTTGTTGGCCGGTTAGGATCGGATTCTTCGATAGGCTGCTTTTCGGGTTCGCCGTAAGTGGCTGCGGTAGAAGAGAAGACAATGCGATTGACGCCGGCTTCGCGCATTGCCTCGAGTAAATTCAAGCCGGCGATCACATTATTTTGGTAGTACTTTGCCGGGTGTTCACACGATTCTCCGACAAGGGAATCCGCTGCCATGTGAATCGCTGCTTCTATACGATGTGCTGATAAAGTTTCACGCAACCTGGCTTTGTCCGCCAGGTCGGCGTGCACAAATTCTGCGGGCGCAACAACAGCCTGGCGATGACCTTTTTGCAGGTTGTCATACACGATCACGTCGTGGCCATCCCGCAGTAATTCTTCAGTAACGACGCTGCCAATGTAGCCAGCGCCGCCTGTTACCATGACTCGCATATTTGCTAGAAGTTCCTTAGGTATGGGCGACTTTTGGTTGCACTGACGCGGAGCTTGTGGGGGCTGAATCGGATGGAGCGTAGTAGAGAATGCGGTTGCAGTTATCGCAAGTAACAACTTCATCACCGCGCCTGACCTGGGCCATAGCCTGTGGTCTTAACGCCATGAAGCAAGCCATACAGGCGCCGTTACGAGCTTCGGCGACAGCGACACCGTCGCGAATGCGGGCACTTATGCGGCCATAAAGCGAGGCCATCGACCTGGGGAGTTCATTCAGCAAGCGCTCGCGTTCACTGCGACTGGCCGCAACTTTCTCAACTTGAAGGCGAGTCTCTTCGTCGAATGACTGCAGCCGCGCATCGCGGTCGGAATTCAATGAAGCAATTTCATCAGCGCGTTCGGCGAGTGACCCTTCTGCCTTTTCGGATGCTTCCATTTGCTCGAGCACTTGAGTTTCAAGCGCCGAAATTTGTTTACGCGCGGCATCGGTTTCGCGTATCGCGGCAGTGTATTCGTCCTGTTTCTTCGACGACATCAGATTGCGTTCGGCTCGTTCAGCGCGCGCGCGTTGTTCCGCAATTTCTGTCTCCAGGTGGGAGCGCATGTGCCGGGCTTCGTCGCGACTAGTTTCCAGCGCCCTAATTTCAAAGGCGCGCTGATCGAATTCTGCTTCGATCTCGGCGCGCCTTATGGGTATCGCTTCCAGTTCTTCTTGTAGTCTTCTTATGCTTGTGTCAAGTTTTTGTAGAGCGACTAATTGCTGCAATTCCGCTTTCACTCTTTATGCTCTCCTTAAAAGAACAGGGCCAGTCTTTGTATGAATCAATCCAATCATCAAAACGGATTATCGGGCATTGCCGGGCTATGCGCAAGTCGAACGGCAGGAGGCAGGTTTTTTAACCAAGATCGCCAAAAATATGTTGCAACAAGGTAATCACGGCGATCCCTGCCGTCTCAGCGCGAAGGGTTCGCCCCCCGAGCGTGACAACTGTCCAGCGTGCCGCTCGCGCCGCCGCGATTTCCTCGTCACTCCACCCGCCTTTCGAGCCGATCAGCGCTGTAATCACATTTGAATCCGTCTCCACGCTCTCAATGGTCTGCAAGAGCGACTGGCCGTCGCGCTCGGAAAACATTACACAAGCACCATGCTCATCTTTGTCCGTTGTTTCGATAAGCGACGCGAACGTGATTACGCTTGCAACCTCGGGCACTACCGCGCGACCCGATTGTTTCGCAGCCTCCATTGCAATTCGCTGCCAGCGCGTGACCCGCTTTGCCGTGTCTGATTCGTCACGCAAACGAATGTCAGCATGCCTTGTGATGACCGGCACTATGCGTGACACGCCCAACTCGGTTGCTTTCTGTACGACGAGATCAAACTTTTCGCATTTGAGTAGTGCGAGCGCGAGTGTCAATTGCAAAGGAGATTCCGGCCGTGCAGGTTCAACTTCGCGAATTATCCGGAGGTGGGCCGTGTCGCGCCGGCTTTCCTTAATACGGCTCAGGAATTCTTTCCCCTCACCATTGAAAACATACACCTCCTCGCCGGGTTTAAGCCGCAACACTTCGCGCAGATGGCGTGCTTCGTCAGCAACGAGAATCACGGTGTTCCGCTTGTCATCGAAAGCAGTTGGTGGGGCGTAGAATCTACGGCGTGTCATAGTAGTAGCATAGACTTCAGTCTGTGTCGGCTCAGGTAGCCACAAACTAAAAGTTTGGAACGTTTTCAACCCTCTCCCTTTGGGAGAGGGTTGGGGAGAGGGCTTGTGCGCGCTAAGCTTCGCACCCTCCCCTAAACCCTCCCAAAGGGAGGGGAAGAAACCACGCATGTCCGCAACTTGGTCAGATCTTTCTTGCAGTCTGTGTGTTGGTTGTTAAGCATTCAATGTTAACGGCACAGACTGAAGTCTATGCCACAATGTCCTACACAATCAGCGCAACCCATTCGCCGTCACTCAGGATTTCCAATGGCTCGGTCAGGCCGCATTCATGAAGACGAGAGCGCAAAGTTCCTACTTGAACGTCGAGAATTCCTGAGAGGATTAGTCGTCCGCATGAAGCTCCGATGAGCTGCGGAAGAAGCGAGCCAATCACATCGGCGGTTAGATTTGCGCAAACAAGATCTGCGGAAGCCGTTGTTTCGTCAACTGAACCCACGCGAAATCCAATGTTGTCTGCAACGTCGTTTAGACGCGCGTTCTCGGCAGCAATTCCGACCGCCTGGGCGTCTGTGTCGACAGCCTCGATACGCGCATCAGGAAAAAGCTTCGCTGCCGCGATAGCAAGTATCCCGGTTCCAGTTCCCACGTCGAGAAAGCTGCCGCCGGCAAAATACTTTTCGATTGCCGCTAAACAAAGCCGGGTTGTTTCGTGGGTGCCCGTGCCGAACGCCATGCCGGGCTCAATCCGAATCACAATGCGATCGCGTGCGTCTGCAATCTCGGCCCAGGGCGGCGCGATAACAAAACGTTTACCCACCTCAGCAGGCTGCCAACTTTTCTTCCATTCAGCGAGCCAATCTCGATCAACTACCCCGCGCACCGTCATCTCAGGTGCCGAAGATGAAGGCAGTTGATAAATTCGAAACGCCTCAGTTAACCCGGCGCGCGCACGCTCGCGGTTGGGAACCTGATCATAATAGGCAGTCACTCGCAGCAGCTCATTCTCCGCATCTTTGGTTTCCGTCCCCAAGGCGCCAGTTTCCATCAATGCGTATTCGACAGCTTCGGAAGCCTGCGGTTCGATTAACACGTCCAGCCCATACCACTTTGGTGATGACATAAGACTCCAGAGAGAGTGAATGTTAGATCGTAAGTAGCCAATCGACTAGACCGGATACTCCAGGGCAGCGATCTAATCCCATCTTTTCTCTGTGCTTCCTTTGTGATCTCTGTGTCTCAGTGGTGAATTTACCAGGCACCCACCACAGCGGCACAGAGATCACAATGCACAGAGATTCTCGAACCAAGGCACGACGCCACTCTAGATCGTGACGCCGGAGTACAGAGTTTCAATAACGTAGTTTAAGATACGCGTCCTGAATGACATCTATTCCCAAAGCTGCCGTGAACAGTGGTGAAACCCATGATTACAAGATCTGGAAAGTCATCGCGGCTTCAGCCGTAGGGACGATGATCGAGTGGTACGACTTCTACATTTTAGGCAGCCTTGCGACCGTAATCTCACCGCTCTTCTATCCAAAGGGAAACAACACGCTCGCGCTCATCGCTTATCTTTCGACGTTTGCCGTGGGTTTTGTCGTTCGCCCTTTCGGCGCGCTCTTCTTTGGACGAATCGGTGATCTCGTCGGACGCAAATACGCCTTCCTGGTAACGCTTTTGATTATGGGTGGGGCGACATCGCTCATTGGCTTCCTACCTACCTACGCCACGATTGGTATGGCCGCGCCAATAATTCTTCTGGTGATTCGCATTTTGCAGGGGCTGGCGTTGGGTGGGGAATACGGTGGCGCCGCGGTTTACGTCGCCGAACACGTTCCTGACGCTAAGCGGGGTTTTTATACGAGCTTCATTCAGATCACCGCCACCTTGGGCCTGTTTATGTCGCTGGCGGTCATACTTTCGGTGCAGAACACGATGAGCACCGAATCTTTCAGCAACTGGGGTTGGCGCATTCCGTTCATCATTTCGATCTTCCTCGTCGGCATCTCGCTCTACATTCGGCTGCGCATGAAGGAGTCGCCGATCTTCCAACATCTTAAGAGCGCGGGCATGACCTCAGCGAAGCCTTTGAAGGAAGCCTTCACCAGGTGGAAGAATTTGAAGCTGGTGCTGATCTCGCTCTTCGGCGCGACCGCGGGTCAGGGCGTCGTCTGGTACACCGGACAGTTCTACGCTTTGTTCTACTTGCAAACGGTTCTCAACGTAAACGGCACGTCGGCAAGTTACATCATCGCGATCGCGTTGCTGCTGGGAATGCCCTTCTTTGTTGTCTTCGGCGCTCTCTCTGATCGTATCGGCCGCAAACGAATCATCATGCTTGGCTGTTTGCTCGCCGCCGTTTCTTACATTCCCATCTACCGCGCGATGCAGAGCGCAGCCGGCTCGAACGTTGTGACCGCATCACCGGTGCGAAATACAGTCACCGGTTCGATCAGCCTTACGCCGCAGACTTATGTTGACGGCATACTACAACCGGCAAAGCAAGTCCTGCCTTACACTGATTTTGCGAGCCTGATCAGTAATCCGATCGCCTGGAAACTGATCCTGTTGGTGTTCATTCAGGTCATCTTCGTGACGATGGTTTATGGTCCAATCGCGGCCTACCTGGTCGAAGCATTTCCGGCGCGGATTAGGTATACGTCGCTGTCACTGCCTTACCATATCGGCAACGGAGTGTTCGGCGGACTGCTGCCCCTGATTGGGCTTTATGTGGTGGCGCAAACGGGGAACATCTATGCCGGTTTGTATTACCCGATTATCGTTGCGGGTGTGACGTTCATTGTTGGTTCGCTCTTGCTGAAGGAAACTAGAAGCGTGCTCATCTGGCAGGAGACCCAGTCGGATGTTCGATAAGCTTAGCTTGTCGTAACGCCGCGACAATCTAAGAATCTATCGGATGAGGCAACGAAAATTCACGACCGATTCCCAAGACAACGACTACAATCGATCAGGCCGCCTCAGTCTCACTGCCGCCTGAAGCTCTTGACGCGCTTGGTGTCGAGGCGGGAGCGGAATTGGATGTTCAAATTATCGGCCGCGCTGTGGTGGATCGCTGCGGTTGAAGAAGCCCGGCGCTCGCGCGAGTTCATCGATTCATTCGAGTCCATCCTGGCAAAACGCCGCAGCGCCTATGATAAATTGGCGAAAGGCCCAGACGGTAGTTCTCCAGCGGAATGAGATTTCCCGATAAACTCGATGTGTTGACCATTCACGCGAGGTTGATCTCGGAAACGGGAGGCACGGGTGGCATTAGGGAATAAGGCTTGTTGGAATCTGAATCACGGGAATTCCTCGCGCCGAATGCCAAACGCGCGCTATCTCGCACAGCCTTCGCTCGTGATTGACTCGATACACAATGCGGTAAGGGCGAAAGATAATTTCGCGAATCTTTTGATTATGATATTCGAGAACCATGCGCCCGAGGTCAGGAAAATCGGGTAGCCGATCCGTCTCTGAAATGAGTTCATATCCGAAACTCATCGCACGCTCAGGATTATCACGCGCTATGAACACAACGATGTCGTGAAGGTCATCGCGAGCCGCGGGAGACCAAATCAACTTGTAAGCCATGAGGCCAACTGTTTTTTGACTTCTTCGTGAGGAATGCCTTCGCCTCGATCAAGTTGATCGAGACCTTTCTGCACGGCCGCCATAAATTCAATTCTCTCGGCTATCTCGTCTAACGAGCAGTTGTCCGGTAAGCCTCGAATTGTCTCAAGCACGATTTCTTTCTCGGTCATGTCGCAATTATGAGATTGCTCTACCGTTTGTGCAAGAGTACATCAGGTTGGTTGGACCCCAGTTTGGTTTTTTAAAATGAGCCCAGTGCGCTCCGCGCACTGGACTGGCACATTTCGTGACGGTAGTTCTCCCGGCCGAATGAGATTTCCCGACAAACTCGATGTGTTGCTTATTTGGAGTGCGGCGACGGCGGGGTCCCCGCGCGAGCATCTCGCGTGGGGTGCAGTTGTCGCCGCTTTCCCGAAAGCGCTGACTAGTCAGCGCACTCCATAGATTGATTGTCAGGCACGAGATGATCGCACGGGATGATCGCCCGAGATGATCGATCTCCAGCGGCGATTACTGAAACGTTCTTAGAGACGAATGGCGTTCAGTTAATAATGACGAATGATGAGATCGTCCAGCTCTTCCTGCAGATCGCGTCCGGCACCGTAAGCCGCAATCAGATCGAACACATCCTCAGAGAAAAGGTCAGAATCGCAAAATCGCAAGCCTGACCCCGGTCTTCCAAGCCTTTGTCAGCCGCTATGAAACAAGGTAAAGAAGATTAGACCGGTTAGAACTTCGCGAGGTCTGCCGTGCTGTTGGAATTAAGCTTAAGAATTTTGTGCAAGAGTTTGAGAAGTTAGAGGTTTCGACTAAAGCAAAGCGATAAATCGAATCTCAGAAAGTCAGCTTCATGGGAAGGCGAAGGCTAACTGCATTGTATCTTCGGATATAGTGCGGCTGTTTCTTATCATTAGCTTACAATGTCCGAGATGGATTGCATCCACATCGCAAAAAATCCAGCCCAAATGCAATACAGCGTAACGCCGCAAAGTACAGGCGTTGCTCACACGTTGTGTTTCGACTGTTACGAAATATTCAAGAACGACCCGCGCAAGAATCCTGCGGAGTCGGAGGGCTATAACTTCTACCATTCAATGGACCCCACTCTGCCCAAAGACCAATGGACCAAACTCAACGACAAACCAATACCGCGTGCGCCGGGGGAAGGAAAGCAGCAGTTTAATTTAGGTAAGCAGAAAGACGGCGGACATTATTACATTACGGCCATTAGTGCCATTGGTCTCGAAAGTATTCCGAGTGAGCCCATCTACATTCCGGGATTAGACGCTTCGACGCTTGTAATGCAGTCTGTGCTTGTTATTGGAGACACGACGGACGAAGGAAAGATTGTAGAGGCAGTAACGCTGCCTTGGTTTGAAATCCTAAACCTTCTACAGAATGACCCTGATGCTGCATTTCAAATACCACCGGACAAATGGGAAGAAATTATTGCTGGCGCATACCGCCAATCAGGTTTTGATGAGGTCATCTTAACACCACGAAGCGGTGACTACGGTAGAGATGTAATTGCCGTAAAGAAAGGGATTGGTACTATTCGCGTAATCGACCAAGTGAAAGCGTACAAGCCGGGCCACTTGGTTGACGCAAATGACGTTCGAGCACTAGTGGGCGTGTTGCACGGTGACGGGGCATCAAAGGCTTTTTTAACTACCACATCTGATTTTGCCCCGAAGCTATCGGTGGATCCTCTTATCTCGCCTTTCGTACCGAGCCGCCTTGAACTCGTTAACGGAGACAAACTTTTGAAGCGGCTGTTCGAGTTACGAAGCAAGTAGTCTCACGCTCCCCCGGCGGCGTTTGTCAAGAATCTGTGGTCAGGCCTTCGATTCTGCGATTCTCACCTCGCCGAATGCAACGACCACGCTGAACTCTTGAAGCAATCAGTGGCGTTGGTCGAGAATCGCAAAATCGCAAGCCTGACCCCCGTCACTCCGGTTCCAGCGAATTAATGTGAGGTAACTTCCAATCCGACGTATTCCTTGAATCTCAGCCCTGACTCCAGTCTCGATTATTGCAGGCCTGACCTGGCTTCGACATTCCTCTAACTTAGGCAAATTCTGCTCGATGCTTCAGATAACATTCTTTGGCTTCGGCTTGATTGAATGTTATCGTCGGGCGGCGGGTTAATTCGAGCGTTCGGTTGCAGAAAGTGACTTGAATGGTTATGACTTCAATCTAAACTTTCAAGGTCTTGAAAGCTAACCTTACGACATCTCAATAGAAAGCTAACTCTGGAAAATTCGACGATTAGCAATCCAGAGTACGAAGAATCCGGCATGTCAGACGAACAACGAAGATTACTCGAACAACAGCTTTGGAATATCGCGAACACTCTGCGCGGGAAGATGGATGCAGATGAGTTTCGCGATTACATCCTCGGCTTCATCTTTTATAAATATCTCTCTGAAAAACTTCTCACATATGCCAACGAAATTCTCGAAGCCGACGGCATAACTTATCAGAGCATCGACGAAAGCTCGGCCGAAGGAAAGCAGTATCTGGAAGCGATCCGCGAAGAGGCCGTCGAATCACTCGGATATTTTCTCAAGCCGTCGGAGCTTTTCTCATCCGTGGCACGCCGCGGCAACGGAAATGGAAAGCACGGCGATACGTTCATCCTCGAAGACCTCCAGCGGATTCTGAACAACATCGAGCAAAGCACGATGGGAACAGAGAGCGAAGAGGATTTTGATCACCTTTTTGAGGACCTTGACCTCACTAGCACAAAGCTGGGCCGAACCGAGGCCGCCAAGAACGAGCTTATCTCAAAAGTTCTTGCACATTTGGACAAGATAGAGTTCAGACTTGAGGACACCGAGGCCGACGTTTTGGGTGATGCTTACGAATACCTAATCGCGCAGTTCGCCGCCGGTGCGGGTAAAAAGGCGGGCGAGTTTTATACGCCGCAGGAGGTTTCCAAGGTTCTGGCAAAACTGGTCACGGTCGGGAAAGAGAAACTGAAGACTGTTTATGACCCGACATGCGGGTCCGGATCGCTGCTGCTTCGGGTCGCGCGAGAGGTAAAAGAGGTTGGCAAGTTTTACGGGCAGGAATTGAACCGCACCACTTACAACCTCGCCCGAATGAACATGATCCTTCATGGCGTCAATTACCAGAGATTTGACATCAAGCAGGAAGACAGTCTGGAGCGGCCTATGCACCCGGAACTAAGGGCGGAGGCACTGGTGGCCAATCCACCCTTTTCGGCCCGTTGGTCAGCGAATCCTTTGCACCTGGGTGACGACCGGTTTTCGCAATACGGGCGGCTTGCCCCGAGCTCAAAGGCGGATTGGGCTTTCATCCAGCATATGATCCACCACCTGAACGAGAACGGCACGATGGCGGTCGTCGCTCCGCACGGCATTCTTTTCCGCGGAGCCGCCGAGGGGCATATCCGCAAGTATCTGATCGAGGATCGTAACTATCTCGACGCCGTAATCGGCCTACCCGCAAATATCTTCTATGGCACGGGCATCCCGACCTGCGTTCTGGTCTTCAAGAAATGCAAGGAGCATTTTGAGAACATTCTCTTTATCGATGCGAGCCAGGGATTTGAGAGGCGGGGAAATCAAAATTACCTGCGCGCAGAAGATATTGACCGAATTGTCACCACCTATAAGGAACGATCGACTCACGAAAAATACAGCTACGTCGCCACGCTGCTCGAAGTAAAGGAAAACGATTACAACCTTAACCTTCCACGATATGTGAATACATTCGAAGATGACGACGTTGTTGACCTTGGCGCAGTTGCCGACGATTTAGAACAACTCGAATCTTCTATGGATGAAACCAATAAGCTCATCGCCGTTTACTGTCAACAACTCAACATTCCAACACCCTTCTAAAAGTATGAAACCACAAGCGTCCAATACCCCGGCATTACGGTTTTCCGAGTTCGATGATGAATGGAATGGGTTTAAGTTGGGTGACATTGCGCATTTTCGACGAGGAAGTTTTCCACAGCCATATGGTTTAGAAAAATGGTACGACGACGAATCTGGGCTTCCGTTCGTGCAAGTTTTCGATGTAGGCAAAGACTTCAAGCTGAAGTCGACTACAAAAAGAATGATAAGTGAGGAGGCTCAGGCATTCAGTGTTTTTGTTAGTAAAGGGACACTTGTCCTGACTCTGCAGGGTTCAATAGGTCGTCTTGCAATCACACAATACGACGCATTTGTCGACAGGACGCTACTTATATTTGAGTCGTTCAGTCTCAGTATGAACATGTACTTTTTCATGTATTCCGTATTCCTGTTATTTCAGAAAGAAAAGCAGAAGGCCCCGGGCGGAACAATCAAAACAATAACTAAGGAGGTTCTCACTGACTTTAGGATTTTCCTCCCTAGCATTGCAGAGCAAAACAAGATAGGCAGTCTTCTACAATCGGTCGATGAAAACATTGCGCACTTAACGACGAAAAAGGACCTTCTTCTCGAATACAAAAAGGGCGTGATGCGGCAGATCGTCGATCAAAAGATCCGCTTCAAGGACGGCAACGGCAATAACTACCCGGATTGGGAAGAAAAAAGACTAAGTGAATTTGCCGAAGTATCTGCCGGTGCTACTCCAAGTACTCTAAAGCCGGAATATTGGGGTGGTGATATCCGTTGGATGAATTCCGGCGAATTGAATCTGAAACGTGTTTACGATGTGGAGAATCGAATTTCAAAACTTGGCCTGAAGAAATCGAGCACGCGTTTACTCCCAAAGCACTGTGTGCTGATAGGCCTTGCTGGGCAAGGAAAAACTCGCGGAACAGTGGCATGAACATGGTTGAGCTGTGTACAAATCAATCGATCGCCGCTGTTCTTCCAAACAAGGAAACCTTTGTAGAAGATTTCCTATTTCATAATCTCGATAATCGATACGACGAATTAAGAAGCCGTTCAACAGGTGACGGTGGCCGTGGGGGACTAAACCTTCAAATTATTCGAGCTTTAAAGGTAATTCTGCCGGCAGTCTCGGAGCAAATTAAGATTGCGGATTTCTTTTCTGCCTTGGATAAGAAAATTGACATTGTCACCCAACAGCTTGGGAAAGCCAAAATCTTCAAAAAAGGACTTCTTCAGCAGATGTTTGTTTAGATATGCCTTCCACACAACCCGAACAGGAACTTGAGAATAAACTTGTCGATCAATTGGTCGGACTCGGATATGAAAAAGTTCTCATTCGCGACGAAAGCGAATTGCTAAGAAACCTCAAGCGCCAGCTCGAAAAGCACAACAACAAGACTCTAAGCGATACCGAATTTGAAAAGGTCCTGAATCATCTAAACCGCGGATCTGTGTTCGACCGTGCGGCGATCCTGCGGGACAAAATGCATCTCAGGCGGGATGACGACACGAGCACTTACATTGAGTCTCTCGATGTCGCGAACTGGTGCCAGAACCAGTTTCAGGTGACACAGCAGATCTCGGCGGAAGGCACTTACAAGAATCGCTACGACGTGACGATCCTGATAAACGGCCTGCCGCTTGTGCAGATTGAATTGAAGCGACGGGGGCTTGAGCTGAAGGAAGCATTCAATCAAACGAACCGTTACCAAAGGCATTCCTACACTTCGTCCTACGGTCTTTTCAGTTACATCCAGCTTTTTGTCATCTCGAACGGCGTCAACACGAAGTATTACGCCAACAATCGACAGCAATCTTTCAAGCAGACGTTTTACTGGACACATTCCGACAACACGCGCGTATCGCAGCTTTCCGAATTTACCGACGTATTTCTCGACCGGTGCCACGTGTCGAAGATGATCTGCCAGTACACGGTGCTGGCCGAGGCATTTAAGGTCCTGATGGTCCTGAGACCGTATCAGTATTATGCCGCCGAAGCGATCATCGACCGCGTAAAGAACAACACCAGGAATGGCTATATATGGCACACGACCGGCTCGGGGAAAACGCTGACATCGTTCAAGACGAGCCAGGTCCTGATGAATATGCCGAATATTCACAAGGTCGTTTTTGTCGTTGACCGGAAGGATCTCGATTACCAGACGACCAAGGAGTTCAACAGCTTTTCGGCTGGGAGCATTGACGGGACGGACAACACGGCGGCACTCGTGCGGCAGTTTTCGAACAACACAAAACTGATCGTCACGACTATCCAAAAGCTGAACACCGCCATCTCAAAGAAACACCATGCCGGTAAAATGGACTTGCTCAAAGATAGAAAGATGGTCTTTGTCTTTGACGAATGCCATCGGAGCCAGTTCGGCGATACACACAAGCGGATCAAGAAGTTTTTCAACAACGTTCAGATGTTCGGGTTCACGGGTACGCCGATCTTTGCCGAGAATGCCGTTAAGAACGATCTAGGCAAGCGCACGACGAAAGACCTGTTTGACGAGCAGTTGCACAGCTATGTAATTACCGACGCCATTCGGGACGAGAACGTTTTGAAGTTTGCGATCGAATACGTAGGCAAATACAAACAAAAGGAAAACAGCAAGAACAATCTCGATATCGATGTGGAGGCGATAGACACGACCGAGCTGCTGGAGTCAGAACAGCGCCTTGAAAAGATTGCTGATTACGTTATCGCGCACCACGCTCGCAAAACGCACAATCGCAACTTCACAGCGATGATGTGCGTCGGGAATATTTCGTCCCTCATCAGGTATTACGAGATATTCAAAAGCAAGAAGGAAACCGGCGAGCACAAACTAAAGATCGGTACTATCTTCTCCTACGGCGTAAACGAGGACGACCCCGACGCGGACGGCAGCTATATGTTCGAGGAACCGTTACCGGGAATGGACCTTGAAGAGGTAAGCCCGCACAGCCGTGACAAGCTGGAAGCGTTCATCGGCGATTACAACTCTCTTTTTAACACAAAGTTCACAACCAAAGACAGCCAGTCCTTTTACAACTATTACAACGACATAGCCCGGCGAGTGAAGAGCAAGGAATTGGATCTGCTGCTTGTTGTAAACATGTTCTTAACGGGCTTTGACAGCCCGTGGCTGAACACACTGTTCGTTGACAAAAACCTTCGCTATCACGGCCTGATTCAGGCCTATTCACGCACTAACCGCATCCTCAACGAAATGAAGTCGCAAGGGAATATTGTGGCTTTCCGCAATCTGAAGACTGCAACAGATGAGGCGATAACGCTCTTCGCAAACAAGGAAGCGATCGAAGAAGTAATAGTCGAACCGTTGGAGGTGACGGTTGAAAAATTCAACGACGGTGTCGAGGCGTTGAAGGCAATTGCACCTACCGTGAACAGTGTTGACGGTCTTGTTGATGAAGAAGCGGAGCTTCGATTCATAAAGGCGTTTCGGAACTTGATGCGTATCAGGAATCAGCTCGTGACGTTCGCCGATTTCGACTACACGGAGTTGGCCATGACTGGGCAGGAGTTTGAGGATTACAAGAGCAAGTACCTCGATCTTTACGACAAGGTTCGGACGGCCACGGCGAAGGAAAAGGTTTCAATACTCGACGACGTGGATTTTGAGGTCGAGTTGATTCACCGCGACGAGATAAACGTTCGCTATATTCTTCAACTATTGCGTATCTACTTTGGTAAGAGCACCAGAGAACAGGAGCAAATCAGGAAGCAAATTGCCGACCTGCTGGGTAGCGAGCTAGAACTCAGGAGTAAGCGCGAACTGATATTGGAATTCATCGACAGCAACATGCCGAATATCTCGGATGCGGATATGATCGGTGACGAATTTGATGAGTTCTGGACCACTAAACAGCGCGAGGCCTTCGAACGGCTATGTCAGGAGGAAGGGATCAAAGCCGAGAATCTCCAACAGATCATCGCGGATTATCTATTCACCGACCAGAAGCCGATGCCTGATGTAATCATTAAAATGTTGGAGCGAAAGCCTAAGGTATTAGAGCGCAGGCCGATCATCGAAAGAATCACGCAAAAGATTCTCAACTTCGTGGACGTATTCATTAATGGGATCGGTGAGTATTGATCGGTTCTCTCAAACGATACGGAAGCGACCACAATTGAGAATCGCAAATCGCAGGCCTGACCCCAGATCTCTCAATTACAGGCGGTGCAGATCGGAAAGGACTTCGGACTAATCCGTAACGCCTCTGCGTTCCTCTGCGAAGACCTCTCCGGCCCTCTGCGGTCAAAAGAGATCCGAAAAACCAACCGCAGAAAACGCAGAGGGTTACGGCAGAGGGCGCAGAGAAAAACCTACTCAACTGGGTCATCCAAAAGTATGATTCCCCACGAATTTAGCAAAATCATCCTAAAGAGTGACGACAAAACGAAGTGTCAGAGATAGATTCACCGGCCGTAGTTCAAAACCTAGGCTTTGCACAAAAAGTCCGAATGACGGACGCGTAGCGTCCAGGTGAGTTTAGCCCGGCGTTTTAACGCCGGGAATCGAATCTTGCGGAAGCACGCGTCGCGTCAGCGACGATTGAACACAATGGTCATTTCGTCGCTAACGCGACGCCGACTTGAGGGGCACTCGTTCCCCGGCCTTGAAAGGCCGGGCTAAATTCACTTGGTCGCTCCGCGACGGGTGGTTGAATCGCCGCCACTGCCCGACTTTTTGTGCAAAGCCCAAAACCTACGAAGGCGGGAGCAGCAAAAAATGAAAAAGACAGTTCTGACGTTTGGTTTGATTTCCGGGTTCATCATGATTGCCATGATGACCTTGAGCCTCGCTTTGTCGGAGCGAATCGGCTTTGGCCACAGCCTCGTTCTCGGCTATACAATTCTAATTCTCGGGTCTCTGCTGGTGTTCTTTGGGATTCGTTCGTATCGCGAGAATATCGGGGGCGGGCAGATTAGTTTCGGCCGGGCGTTCGCGGTGGGGATCTTGATTACGCTCGTCGCCAGCGTCTTTTATGTCGTGACGTGGGAGATCATCTATTTCAATTTCATGCCTGATTTCGCCGACAAGTACGCGGCGTACATGATCGAGCAAGCCCGGGCCGCCGGTGAAAGCGCCCAGAAGATTCAGGCCATCGCCGATGAGATGAAGGGCATGAAGGCGACGCTCAACAATCCTTTCCTCAACGCCGCGTTCAGTTTCCTTGAGCCGTTTCCGATTGGCTTGATCGTTACGCTGATCTCAGCAGCGATCCTGCGAAAGAAACCAAGCCCGCCCGTCAACGACGCAGTCGCGGCTTAACAGAAGAGGAGCCTCCTTCATTCGCATCTGATCTTCTCCAGCTGCTTACGCGTTTGCGTGCGACGCCGTTTTGAACATGCCGGGCTGATACCCACCCGGAGTCATGCGGAACGCAATGTTCAAACGATTCCAACTGTTTATAGCCGCCACCGCAAGCGTTAGCGTTGCAAGCTCCTGCTCGTTGAACTGTGAACGCGCCTGCTCGTAGACGTCAGTTTGAGAGGCCCGAAGGGCCGGCAGTGAATAGCGACGACCGTCAGGTCGTGGAATAAGATACCGCTACATTGTGAGAGGCCCGAAGGGCCGAGAATAAGTGTTGAATTGTCGATCCCTCCCGCGGCGCCGAGAATATCTTCAAAATCGACCGTCGGCCCATTCGGAACTTATTGATTGTTGATTCGTGATCCACGGGCTGACGCCCCGTGGCTATCGAATGGCGGCCCATCGGGCCTTAGCATAGCTAAAGCTTTTCGCGGAATAAAATTTTGTAGAGCCTCATCGCCGCGATCGCCGCGCTCCCGGTTCTGACCTCGTTTAAGACAAGCATCTCCGATCCATTGTTCGAACTCGCTAGGCTCTTTCTTGAAATCGTATAGGACAAGTTTTTCGATTTGGTCGGGGCACAGCTCCCCCGCCTTCGAACGAACTTCATAGAGATTCCTCATTTGGCTAGTTCATGATAAGTTGCGCCTTTCAGGAGGATCACAGCCACATGAACTTCTCGTCCGCTTCAGTCAAACCCAAATCCACGCTTCAGAATGAGCACTTCTATTTCCACCTCGAGACGGCTAGTGGGCATTTGTTTGTGGTTCTTGATTTTGATCCGCACAACTATGCCAACCTTAATTCAACTCTGACAGGTAAGCTGGAAACGATCGTTGGCACGTTGACCTCGCTGTCGAACATTCCCGCAGAATTGTTGCTTGGTTTCTTGACGAAGGAAATTAACAATTTTCTCCATAACCTCGGTGAGCAATCCGGCGGTCCAGAATTGCTCTGTAGCGCGGCACTTTGCCTGGTGAGCGGCAAACGGCTTTTTTACTTCCTGTGCGGGGAGATAACGATAAATATTCTTACCGGCGATCGGCCACTTGCGCTTCATGGTGCAGAATCTGACCTGCCAGGCGAAAAACCTCGCCACTGGGAATTCGAACATCTGGGCGCTCATCATCAGGAAGGCCCTCTGACGGACGGAGTTCAGGTACTTACCCTTGGGGACGAGGACACGGTCTTGATCATGACTCACAGCCTGGAAGAAGCGTTTGACGGCCAGCAATTAGACAATGAGATTAGAAGTTTGCGCTCGTCGGATTCAAAGATGATCTGCGATATGTTGATGCAAGCTGGTGCTTCCAGCCAGGATGAGCGAACACTGGTAGTAATAAGTGGCCCTTACGTGCGACATGTCGATCCCATGCTGTCAGACTTAAGCAAAACCGTTGCATCCCTATTGATGAGGGCGAATCCACTTGCAGATAGCGACGAGCCGCGAGATTCCGTTGCTAGTCTCATGGAAAAAGATCTCAGCAGTGAGATTCAAATGGAACAGAAATTCAGACAGCAGATCGAGATGCTGAGGCATGAATTGATCGAGATGCTGAGGGATGACTTCAGAGCGAAAGCTTCCAACAGTGATGTTATGGAACTTGACGATAAATTAGAAAACCTCAGCATCGTATTAGCGAGCAAAGCAGACACGGCTGAAGTTCTGCGTCTACAAGGGGAAGTCCTGGAACGCATAGCCAGCCTGGTTGAACTTGTCAACAGTGTTTCAGCGAGTCCGAAAAAACGAAGAGCGAAGCGCGCGAAGGTTTCGACCGCCAGGAAAACGGCCAGAAAAGGAAAATCGATCAGGCCAACCACGAAAACGGCTGCTAAGAAAAGCGGTAAAGCCAACGAAGGGCTTACTGCACGAGCCTCCGAAAACAAAACAGCTCTACGTGCAAGCTCTAAAAAGCAAAGGAGACGCGCATCAATCAAGCGCAGCAAATCAAGATAATTCCGTGGGTCAGACAGAAGTCAGAAGACAGGAGACAGAGGTCAGAGGGCAGAAGACAGGAGACAGGAGACAGAAGTCAGACGGCAGAGGGCAGAGGTCAGAGGTAGTTGTCAGAGTTCAGAGGGAAGAGGGGGGCGATTTTTCATCCCTGGCGGATGCCGAGATCGTCCAGCAGTCCCTCTTTGTCGCGCCAATCCTTTTCAACTTTTACGAACAGTTCCAGGTGACAGCGATGGCCCAGCAGGCTTTCAATGTCCTGCCGCGCCTGAATCCCAATCTCCTTCAAGTGCGCGGCGCCTTTGCCGATAACGATTTTCTTCTGTGAAGTGCGCTCGACAAAAATCGCGCAGTGAATGCGGGTGAAGTCTTCGCGCTCTTCATCCCACTTCTCAACCACCACCGCCGTCACGTAGGGAATCTCTTCCTGCGTAGTCTGCAGGATCTTCTCGCGCACGATCTCCGCAACCATGGTGCGCACTGATTGATCGGTCAATTCGTCCTCGCCAAATAGGGGTTCGCCTTCAGGCAGATGCTTGATCATTTCGACTGGCAACACGTCGTTTACCTCATCGCCGCGCAATGCGGAGATCGGAATAAGCTCGCGCCAGTCATATTCGTTTTGGTACCAATCGAGTAAGGGCAGCAGTTCCGTCTTGTCTTTAACTTTGTCTATCTTGTTTAGCAAAAGCAGCGCGGGCTTCTTCGCGCGCTGAATCAGTTCAAGCACAAACTTGTCGCCGCTGCCGGTTGAAACTGAAGCGTCGCGAATCAAGCAAACCAGGTCCACTCCCATCAGGGCGTCCTGTACGGTCGCCATCATGCGCCGGTTCATTTCGTAGCCCGGCTTGTGCACGCCGGGCGTGTCAACCAAAACAATTTGACCCGCCGGTTGCGTGATGATGCCCTGTATTTTGAAACGGGTGGTCTGCGGTTTGTCCGAAACGGCGGCAATCTTCTGCCCGACGAGCTGATTCAATAGCGTCGACTTGCCGGCGTTTGGTCTGCCGATGAAGGCAACGTAACCACTGCGAAACTGCGGACCAGAATGGCCGGCTTGAGATTTTGGAGTCATAAGAAGATGAGCCGCAGATTTAGGCAGATAAATGCCGATCAGATCTTTCAGTACCGCCGTGCAGAGGGATCCAAAACGGCTCAAGTTGCGCTAACTTGCAGGTCAGGAAGGTGTGGCTTGCCCCCGCTCAAGCGCCAACGGTGCGACTAGTTTCCTCAGCATTCAACTTGAGATGTTACCCAACTAGTCGTCGCGCCTTTGGCGCTTGAGCGGGGGCAAGCCACCCTTCCCGACCTGCAAATTAACTTAGACCCTTTTCAGTTTCACAGAGTCTATATCGCAGGACGTTCTGACATTTGTGTAATCCGCGTTAATCCTTGGCCCCTACTTTTTCTCAGCGAAGATCTGTACCAGATGAAGTAATGTCTCCGTCGATTTCTCCAGGCCGCGACGAGTGTTGAATTCGAGTTTGCCGTGGAAGTTATTGCCACCGGTGAAAAGGTTCGGCGTAGGCAAACCCCGAAACGTCAGTCGCGCGCCGTCAGTCCCGCCACGAATAGGATCCATGTGCGGCTTAAGGCCGGCACGTCGCGCCGCCTCGAACGCGTTCTCGGTGAGCTCAGGAAACTTCTTCAGCTCCTCTTTCATGTTCTTGTAGTTTTCTTTCACGTCGATGCTGATCTTAACTTCCGGATACTTCGCCTGTGTCTGCGCCACCATGTCACGCAGCATCTTCTCCTTCGCGTCCAGTCCGCTGATGTCAAAGTCGCGCAGCAAGACCTTAATGCTGGATTGTTCGATGTCGGCAACACCGCCGTAGGGATGGACAAATCCCACCCGGCCTTCGGTAGTTTCCGGCAGCATGTCCTTCGGAAAGCGCAGCAGGTAATCAGCGAGCGCGTAGGCTGCGTTTACCATAATTCCTTTGGCTGTCCCGGGATGCGTACTCATGCCCTTAAAGGTGACTACCGCGGTACGGGCGCCCCAGGTTTCTTCGTTAATCGAGCCTAGTGATTTGCCATCAACCGTATAGGCAAACTTTGCCCCGAAACCAGGAACATCAAACTTATCAATACCGCCGCCGACTTCTTCGTCGGGAGTGAAAGCGATCGCGATCGTCCCGTGTTTGATCTGCGGATTCTGCATCAGGGTGTCGGCCATCGTCATTATTTCGGCAATGCCGGCTTTGTCGTCCGAACCAAGCAAGGT
>JBPCLZ010000005.1:0-16498 GCA_051002775.1 Pyrinomonadaceae bacterium
AATGCATCCGGAAGCATAAAAGACGAAGATCGATCCATTCCATGTAAAAACATGTGAGGGAGTGGATCGAACTTCGTCTTTTCTGGTAAGCGATAGCGGTTAGCGTAAGGAAATGACGCTGCGGTGATCAACTCTAAATGTCCAGCTTCTCTCAGTCTGCGGCTAGCTTTTGAGGCTGTGAGTTGACCGCAACCAGCTTTCTCGGCGAGATCTCGTGACGATGCGTGGTACACCGATAAACCGCTTTTGTGAGCGAGATTGAGATGAGCTAGAAAAACGGCTCGGTCGCTGCTTCCTGTGCGTCCTGGCCACGGATGAATTTCTGCGTGCGCCTGGGCTATTCGGGCGAGCCTCCTAGGAGGCGAGTCTATTGCACACCAGTTCTTTGCCTTCTCAAAACAGGTCCTTAGCCATTACGTTGCGGCGATTGCTCCCTTCGTAGTGTCAATCTCACGAAATTTGCCCGCCGCAGGATAGCTCTTGAATAAAGAAAGCATTTCATCAAAGCAGAAACCAGCATTGAAAAGCACCGTAATGATCGCTTGCTCGGCTTCGGATCGCGATTCGTACTGACGGTTCGGGTCACCTTGCAATAGCGACCTTGCTTTTCGCGGTATCTCTTTCTTCCCCACTGCCTGTAAATCCAACCGGTCTAGAGCGGCCAGCGCAGGAACTCTTATGATTGATGGCGGCTGATTGATGAACTTATAGACAGCACCACTCGGGTGTACCGAAGGCGGCATTAATACGAACTGGCCCTGCGCGCGGATCTCATAGCCGTCGCGCTTAAACGACTTCGGCTTGACCGCCACCGGCAGAGATAGATAGATGTGGCCACCCCGATGTGTCTCATCAACCCAAGTATTCGCAAAACCCGCCCGATCGCATCGGTTCAACTGATCTGTAAATGAAGGTTTGGACTCTGCATCAATGATTACCAAGTTGCTGCTTGCAGCTCCACACACAACCCCGATGTTAAGGTCTTGTCCAAATGAGAACATCGCCTCGCGCTCATGAGCTGAGGGTGGCTCGTACTGATAGGCTTTCCATTCCACTAGAGGCACCTTGCTCCTGGGAGAGGCGACGATCGTTGACAAACCCTGCGCGGCATATGCCGCCGCGATTGCTCGAAGGGGTTCTCCGTGCATAACTAACTTCTTGTTGATTAGCTTTTGTTGGACAATAGAATTACGGAAATTTTCCGTAATCCATAAAACCCACTAAGCCCATCTGCGCAATTGACGCTGTTACAAGCCTGCAATCTGCCCTAAATTGTTTGGTATTACGTGAGGTGTTCGCGGTGTTTGTGATTGGCTGGGATTCATAACCCCAAGGTCGGGAGTTCAAGTCTCCCCCCCGCTACCAATATTTTCAACAACTTACGAAAACCGCCTACACGGCAACTAGGCGCCGTGTGTCCATTTTGTGTCCACCCCCAAGAGAAGCAGCCTGAACCGCCGCTCGCTTCGCCGGATCAGTAGCCCGAACATACCGCAGACACGTCTTCGGGTCCCGGTGGCCCATCAGATCCATGATCGTGCTTATCCCATGACCCGCTTCACCCAATCTCGTTCCAAAGGTGGCCCGCAAATCATGCCACCAGAGACCGGTGATACCGGCATTCATGCATGCGGTGTCGAAAGCATGCTTGATGTCGGTATATGGCCGCTTGGTGATTGGGTTGGCAAAGATGCAATCGCTCGGGGCCTTCCCACGACAGAGAGGTAGCAAGATATCTCGCACCTCTTTGTTCATGGGAATTTCCCGATTTCTCGGTGTTTGGGGTGGGACAACCTGAGATAGCTTGCGATAGGCCTGCATGACTGCTAAAGCATGCGGCACATATTGCGGGTCGTAAGTCTTGCCGTCCGGCCGGCCGCTGTTCCAGAGGCGCAGCACGGCGCCGAAATTATTTACTTTGAGATAGCGGGCTGCGGTGAAGTGCAGCAGTCTGAAGGCGATCGCGAGGTGATTCAAACCGCGAATGTCATCGACCGTAACAGTAACGCCGGCCTTACTAAGCGGAATTGACCACCAGCCCATTATTTGTGTGTAACCAAAGCTAATTCGACAAGCAGGCAGCGATTAACGATCGTCAATTTCTGCGATCAATGATTCCGCATCACGCAGGAGCAATCCTGATGTGCCAGCAGGCTTCAATACAGGATCAGGAAATCAAGGACTTGTGTCGAAACATCGTCACCAGCCAACAAGCAGAGATCGATCAAATGAAAGCGTTACTCGATAAACCGGCAAAATAAGGAAACGCCTTCCCGTTTGGGTTGATGTGACTCGGATTGTTGTCCGTCGGCTCGAGTGTGAATCCATCAGCAATTCACCCCCCTGTCTTAACAATCGAGAAGTAGCCCCTTGACTCTGTATTCGACTACAGGGTTTAGAATGTCTTTGCTTGGACAAACTAACCAATTTAAGTGGGAGAAGCTATGAGCAACAAACGGAAAATTGAAATTTTTAGCGCCGGCTGTCCCGCATGTGATGAAGCGGTGCAAACAGTCAGGCGAATCGCATGTGTATCTTGCGAAACGGAGGTGCTGGACATGCATAAACCTGAGGTGGCTGCGAGAGCTAAACAATTAGGTATCAGTCGAATTCCCGCGATAGTTATCGACGGAAAGCTTGCCGAATGCTGTACAGCGGGCGGAGTCGATGAACAGATGCTGCGAGCCGCTGGAGTAGGACAACCACTGCCATAGTGATCAGTAGGCTTGTCTTGCTAATCAGGAGGTTATTAGGCGTGAGGAATAACGTGTCCCTTAAACCGAAGCAGCAAGTTACATCTGCGGTTCGCACATCCTTAAAGATCGGCGAAGTAGCGAAAATCACCGGTATCGGTATCGAAGCTCTTAGATTCTATGAGCGGAGTGGAGTTCTCGGTCGCCCCGGCCGTACCCAGAGCGGATATCGGGTATACGACGATGCTGTACTACAAAGGCTCGACTTCATCAAACGTGCGCAGGTCTTAGGCTTTTCTCTTGATGAGATAAAGCGCATCATCGCCGACAAACAGGCGGGCCGAAGTCCATGTCGTGAGGTGCGCGAAATTGTGCGCCATCGTCTCAAGGAGCTGGATGAGCGGATGAAGGAGATGAAGCGTCACCGAAGCGAATTAGGAACGGCACTTGCCCAGTGGGAAGAGACAGGTGAACTTGATGGGCGTGTCTGCGGATTAATCGAGGGAACGCTAGTCGAGCATCCCAATCCCACACCGCGCGGGCTGAATAGACGGCGGAACTAACAAAGCGGTCACAGTTGTCGAGTCTTACTAGACAGTAATGACTCTTAAGTGCAGCGACTAGCGAATGAAAAGAAAGAACATGAATCAAACATCAGCTAAAACAGCGCGAGATGAAGCGAGTGCGGCGGCGGTAGATCCCGTCTGCGGGATGACCGTAAATCCAAACTCCGCTGCCGGATCATTTGAACACAACGGCCAATTCTATTACTTCCGCAGCACTCACTGTTTGCAGAAATTCCGTGAGAATCCTGACCGCTATCTGCAGTCTGTCCAATCATCGTCCGCCCGAACGGTCGACACGCAGCAGAGGGCTACTCAACAGCCTTCGGAAACTTACACCTGTCCGATGCATCCCGAAATTCGTGAATCGAAACCCGGTTCCTGTCCAAAATGCGGCATGGCTTTAGAGCCGGTGATCGTGACTGCGCCAAAGGAGAAGATCGAATACACGTGTCCGATGCATCCACAGATTGTGCGCGATGCTCCCGGCAACTGTCCCATCTGCGGAATGGCCCTCGAGCCGCGCACTGTGACTCTCGATGAGGAAGAAAATCACGAACTAAAGCATATGCGACGGCGCTTCTCGGTCGGCGCGGTGCTGAGTCTGCCACTTCTGGTTTAGGAATGAGTGAATTTCTTCCCGGAGCACCTGTGGCGCGATTTCTGCCGATGGCGGCGTTGCCCTGGATTCAATTAATACTTGCTTCACCCGTCGTGCTGTGGGGTGGTTGGCCATTCTTTGTTCGAGGCTGGTAATCAATCGTGAACCGCAGCCTCAACATGTTTACGCTGATTGGCCTCGGTGTAGCTGTCGCGTACTTCTACAGCGTGATTGCGACATTCTTGCCACAGATCTTTCCAGCTTCCTTTCGCGATCACATGGGAAATGCCCCAGTGTATTTCGAAGCTGCCGCTGTTATTACCACCCTTGTTCTGTTGGGCCAAGTCTTAGAACTCAAAGCGCGCAGCTCAACCAGTGCGGCAATCAAGGCCCTGCTTGGTCTGGCACCGAAAATGGCGAGACGAATTGCGTCAGATGGAAGTGAACAGGATGTGCCGCTCGATCAAGTGAACAAGGGAGACCACCTACGTGTCCGACCGGGCGAGAAGATTCCCGTCGATGGCGTGGTGCTTGAAGGCGCAAGCTCAGTCGATGAGTCGATGGTTACGGGCGCGTCGATTCCAGTTGAGAAGCGGCCGGGTGATCGCGTAATTGGAGCAACCGTAAACGGCACCGGTTCACTCGTGATCGAAGCCGAACGTGTTGGCTCTGAAACGCTGCTTGCTCAGATTGTGCAGATGGTCGCGGAGGCGCAACGCAGTCGCGCGCCAATTCAGAAGCTGGCTGATGTGGTGTCGGGGTATTTCGTTCCGGCTGTCATTTTTATCGCGATTGGCACTTTTGTTGTCTGGGCCGCTGTGGGACCGGAACCGCGGATGGCTTACGCGATGATCAACGCTGTGGCGGTGCTAAGTGTTATTCAAGAATGCGGAAGCGATAGAAGTATTGCGCGAAATAGACACGCTCGTCGTGGACAAGACTGGAACACTAACTGAAGGCAAACCCAAGCTGATCACAGTTGCGCCGGTTGCCGGTTTCAACGAACGCGAGCTGTTAAGGTTGGCCGCAAGTCTTGAACGTGGGAGTGAACATCCGCTGGCGGCTGCAATTGTGGCTGGTGCTCAGGAGCGCGGAATTGATTTGACGAAAACACAGTCATTCGAATCCATTACCGGCAAAGGCGTTACATCTACAACTCGATCGGTGTCCCCATCGCCGCCGGCGTTCTTTATCCATTTTTCGGCCTTTTACTGAGCCCGATGATCGCGGCAGCGGCAATGAGCTTCAGCTCAGTCTCAGTGATTGCCAACGATTACGGCTGCGGAGCGTTCGACTATAACGATAAACGATTTTGACGCCCGAATATTTGCGTGCTCGAAACGTTGATAAGAAATGGACAGAGAATACGACGACAAGTCTGATTATGACACCTGGCGTACGCAAGTTTGCACTAACGGCACACGTTGTTTCTTCGGTCGGCTGGCTTGGCGCTGACGCAGGATTTCTGGCTCTCGCCATCGTCGGTCTAACAAGTCAGGACGCTCAGATGGTGCGTGCCGCCTACCTTTCTATGGAATTGCTCGGCTTGTTCGTCATTGTGCCATTCAGCTTTGCTGCACTGCTGACCGGTCTGGTACTGGCGCTTGGCACCCAGTGGGGCTTGTTCCGGCATTATTGGATCGCTGTGAAATTCGTGCTGACGATCGCTGCGACCATCGTTTTGCTGGTGCACACCAACGCGATGCGTGAGGCAGCGAGCCGGGTTTCGAGTGTAGCCGCAGAAACGTTGTCCAGTATTAAGGCCCATCTCGAAGCTAGTACGGCCGGAGGACATCTCGGGGATCTACAAATGCAACTGTTGGTGGCTTCTGGTGCCGGACTGCTGGTCTTACTCGTCAACGCTGCGCTGGGTATTTACAAGCCTCGCGGGCTGACTTCTTACGGGCGGCGTAAGCAGCAGGAGCGGCGTAAGGTGTCAGACCGGATAACCCCTGGGGAGGTTGACAGCCATTAATTCTTTTACTTACACTGGCTGACGAACATGAGAGTACGACTCACATCTCTGGTGCTGGTTTTAATGCTGGCCGGCAGCACGTTTGCTGGTATTCCGATGCAATTCGGAGAGGATTCATGCAGCATGGACCATACGATGGGAGGTATGGATTGCTGCAAAGCCGCTCTCATGCTAGGTCAAACCGCTGAAGCCTCAGTGGCTCGCTTGTGTTGTGCTCTCAATTGCTCGAAAGAGGGAACGAGTCCGACCAATGTTGTCAGAGTCTCGCCGCAGTTGCAGATAACTGTTTCAACGTTTCCGGTAATTCCGCCGTCTTTGTTGATCCCACAATTGCTAAGTTCGCGCTTCGCCCGTTCGCATGGCCCACCCCCCGATTCGCATCCCGCATACATCCGTAATCTCGCACTCCTGATCTAGTAACAATAGGGCCGTAGTGTGTCTTCTTGCTGTCGCTGATCGTTCAGCCACAGGAGGATTCGTTCGTCTGCCCTGAAGGGGCTGTCGTGCGCTCTTCCAATAGTGAATGAACGAACGCGAAGCTTCTGAGATCTCTTCGGCAAATCGTTCTGCGTGCTGAGTGCCTTCACTCGAATACCGCTTGCAGGCGCTCGGTAACTTTCCGACTAGATGTCTATTTGCTTTGGAGGATTTGAGAGATGAAAAGATTTGCGATCGCTTTGAGTCTAACCGGAGTAGTGATTTTGGTGGTTGCTTGCGGTTCAAAGAATGTAAGCGGCGGAAAAGTAATCAAGAGCGCGTCAGCCGGGAATAACCTGACCGTCTCGCTGTCCACGAGTGATGGTGTCCTTAAACATGGGAACACCGAATTCACTCTGTCGTTCAGAGATTCTTCAGGTAAGCCTGTCGACGTTGGGGCGGTAGCTCTGACTTTCCACATGCCGCAGATGGGAACGATGCAGGCGATGAATAATGCCGCGACGTTTACCACCACGGAGACGCCAGGTGTTTACAAAGGTAAAGCGAACATCGAAATGGCAGGGGAATGGCAAGCACAGATTACTTATGACGGACCAGCCGGACGGGGGCAAGCGTCGTTTCCGATTACTGCTCAATAGTTCAACGAGAACTTAGATAATTTGATATGGAGGATGAAATGAAAAAACTGTCGTTCAGGATATTTACGTTTGTGCTGATTGCCGCGAGCCTCGCTTCAGCCAGCGCTTTTACGGAAGTTGGTCAGAAAACAAAAAGTCGAACTGTGCCGGAGAAGACGATCATCGGTTACATCAGCGACGCTTCCTGCGGACTTCAGCACATGGCCGGCATGGACGAAAAGGACTGCACGTTGATGTGCGCGAAGAACGGGAAGTTCGTTCTCGCGGATCGCGACCATAAGCTTGTTTACCAACTTGATAGGACCGGACAGGAGAAAGCCCGAGAATTTGCCGGACAGAAGGTGAAGATAAAAGGTCGGATCGTTGGTAAAACGATTCGCGTCACGGTCATCGAGGGAGCAAGTTAATCGAATGATTCACCGGCTCATCGAATTCTGTCTAAAGAATCGCGGTTTGATCGTCGTGCTGTACCTCGGCTTGGCTCTTTGGGGTTACTGGGCTCTATTGCGCACGCCCATAGATGCGATTCCCGATCTTTCGGACAATCAGGTGATCGTCTTTACTGATTGGCCGGGGCGCTCGCCGCAGGAGGTTGAAGATCAGCTGACTTATCCGCTGGTCACAAACCTTCAGGGGTTGGCTGGTGTCCGTGTCGTTCGTGCAAGCTCAGCGTTCAGCTTCTCGATGATCAACATCATCTTCGAGGACAGCGTTGATCTCTACTGGGCCAGAACACGGGTTCTTGAACGCCTGAATCTTGTCACCAAACAAATGCCAGAAGGGGTTGCGCCGACTCTTGGTCCCGACGCGACCGGAGTCGGTCAGATCTTTTGGTACACCGTTGAAAGCGAGCAGATGAACCTGCGCGACTTGCGGACCTTACAGGATTGGTTTGTGCGCTATCAACTCAACTCTGTTCCCGGAGTCGCCGAAGTAGCATCGGTCGGAGGATATGTCCAGCAGTACCAGGTGGACGTCGATCCCAACAAACTCCGGGCCTACGCCATTCCACTTTCAACCGTGGTAGAGGCCGTTCAGCGCTCGAATAACAACGTCGGTGGCAACGTAGTGGAGCAAGCTGGACAGTGGGCCGTGGTTCGCGGTGTTGGCCTGATTCAATCGGTTGCGGACGTGGAGAACGTTGTAATCGGCGCTTCCAACGGCATTCCGATCTATGTTCGCAACATAGCGGATGTGAAGCTTGGAAATGCCTTTCGCACCGGGGCTCTCGACAAGAATGGCAAAGAGGCTGTCGGTGGCGTGGTGATCGCGCGGTACGGCGTCAACACGCTTGAAGTAATAGACGCCGTAAAGCAGAAGATCGCGGATTTGCAGTCAGGATTGCCGCAGGGTGTTCGCCTGGTTCCTTTTTACGACCGCACTCTACTTATCAATCGAGCAACAGGCACATTGAAGCGCGCATTAATCGAGGAGTTACTCCTCGTGACCCTGGCCCACATTATTTTTCTGCTGCACTTCCGCTCAATTCTTATCGTTACGATCCCACTCCCGCTGGCAGTACTGATCTCATTTCTCTTCATGAAATATATGGGTATCAGCTCGAATCTGATGTCCCTCGCAGGGATTGCGATCGCCATAGGCGTGTTAGTTGACGCAGGCATTGTGGTTACAGAGAACGCGTTTCGTCTTCTGGAAAAGCGTGGGGTTGACCCCAAAGATCGACGTCGAGTTTGGGAAACCATTCTTGACTCTACGAAGCTAGTAGGTCGTCCGGTGTTTTTCTCAATGGCCATCATCATCCTTGCATTCATTCCTGTCTTCGCTTTGACGGGTCAGGAAGGCAAGCTCTTTCACCCGCTTGCCTTTACCAAAACGTTTGCGATGGCTGCTGCGACGATCATCGCAGTAACGCTAGTGCCGGTGCTCTGTACCTTCCTACTCGGCGGCAAATTTCACGCGGAACAGTCAAATCCGGTAATGCGGTTCTTGCAGGCTCTTTATCGACCGGCCTTGAACTTTGCTCTCAACTATCGCGTCGTGACGATCTCGATTGCGGCGCTTCTTTTTGTTGGCGCTCTGGTACTCAGTCTGGGAATAGGCAAGGAATTCATGCCACCTCTCAACGAGGGCGATGTGATGTACATGCCGGTAACCGATCCGGCCATCTCAATAGACGAAGCGCTCAAGATAACAAGCAAACAGGACGAGATTTTAAAAGGCTTTCCTGAAGTCGAATGGGCGGTCGGCAAGTCAGGCCGAGCTGAAACGTCTACTGATCCTGCTCCCGTGAACATGAACGAGACGATCGTCCACCTTAAGCCGCCCGAACAGTGGCGAGCGGGAATGACCAGAGAAAAACTGATTGCAGAGATGGACGAGAAGCTACGCATGCCGGGTGTAACGAATATCTGGACGCAGCCGATTATCAATCGCATCGACATGCTGACGACGGGCATTCGTTCACAGGTCGGTATCAAGATATTCGGTAACGATCTTCAGAGCCTGGAGGATCTGTCACGCCGCATCGCTGAAGTTGTGAAGACAGTGCCTGGCGCGGTGGACGTTTATCCTGAACAGATCAGCGGCGCTCCCTACATTGACGTGAAGATAAACCGGCCAGCCGCAGCCCGCTATGGGATCGACGTCAGCACTATCCAGGAGGCAATCGAGAAAGGAATTGGAGAGACAAATCTGACTGTCACGATTGAAGGCCGACGGCGATTCCCGGTGCGAGTGCGCTACGCGCCGGAGTTTCGCGGAAGTCCGCTCTCGTTGGGAGAAATTCCGATAGTGTCGCCAACAGGCGCGCCGATTCCGCTGGCGCAGCTAGCAGAGATTCAAACTGTAGAAGGTCCCACCATGATTTCGAGCGAGAACGGGTTACTGCGCGGCACTGTTCTTTTGAACGTCCGTGGACGTGACGTCGGAAGCTTTGTCGATCAAGCGAAGGAAGTCATTGCGCGCCAGGTTCAGCTTCCCACCGGCTACTACGTTGATTGGAGTGGACAGTATGAAAATCAACAGCGCGCTCGTCAGCGACTAATGATCGTTATTCCGATCGTACTAGTTGTCATTTTCGGTCTGCTTTACATCACCTATCACTCAGCGCTTGAAGCGGCCCATGTGCTACTTGCTGTACCGTTCGCCCTTACCGGTGGTGTTTATCTGCTCTGGTTGTTGGGTTACAACTTTTCTGTCGCTGTGTGGGTAGGTTTCATTGCCTTGTTCGGCACGGCGGTGCAAACGGGGGTAGTAATGGTGATCTATCTGGAGGAGGCAGTAGCGCGCAAGAGGGAAGAAGTCGGAACTCTAACGCGCAAAACACTAATGGATGCCGTAATGGAAGGCGCTTTGCTGCGGCTGCGACCAAAAGTAATGACGGTCTCGACCGTTGTGGCTGGTCTGCTACCCATCATGTGGAGTACCAGCGCAGGCTCGGAAGTGATGAAACCGCTCGCGACACCGGTGTTGGGTGGAATGGTCTCGAGTCTTCTGCACGTGCTGATTGTCACGCCCGCGATCTTTTATTCGCTACGTGCGCGTGAGTTGAAGAAGGAAACACAGCGCCGGTTACCAAAGAGCCGTATCAGTAACGAGGAAGAGAAATGAAGATTTCTGCAATGCTAAAGAAATTATTAATCACCGTCGTGCTAATACTTCAAGCGACAATTGCGCAGAGCATAGTCTTGGGCCAGAGCACCTCGGCGATGCTGGCGCAACAGAATCCCCAATCGTCCTTAGCTCGATACTTCGATCCAAAGGCCGGAATGTCAGCTGACGAGGCAGTCGCGTACGCTCTGACTCATAACGGTGAGCTGGCTGCAGTGCGCAGTGAGATAGAAGCAGCCCGCGCGCTCGTTAGGCAGGCGTCTCTTCGCGCGAATCCCCAACTTGATATTGAGCGAAAAGAGCAGATAAACGGTTCGGACAACGAGACGATGGTCGGGGCTATGTTGCCTCTTGAATTAGGTGGTCGCCGGTCTGCGCGGATTCTAGTGGCACAGCGCGAACTTGAGATTAAAGAGAAGTTGTTGGCGGATCGGGAACGACTTCTCGCTGCCGAGGTGCGCGTGAAATTCGGTGAAGCCCTGGGAGAGATACTCAAGCTAGGGTTTACTGAGGCTCTGCTTTCCACCACGGATCAAGGCTACAGACTCGTGGAAGCCCGGGTGACGGAGGGCCGGACTGCGCCTTTAGAACAAAATATGGTCCTCGTCGAAGTCAATCGCATTCGTTCTCTCAGAGAGACCGGTGAGGGTAAGGTGGAAGTGGCAATGCTTGAGTTGCGGAACCTTATGGGCATGCGGCCAGAAGACCCATTGCGCCTGCGCGGCAATCTCGATCACTTCGTGGAGCTCTTACCGTCAGTAGCAGTTTCGACGGAGGTGGCGCTGCGCGAACGGCCCGACCTGCAAGCGGCCAGAACTCTCGAAACTTTGGCTGAAGCACGAATTGAGCAAGCACGCAGTGAGGGGCGAATCGACGCAAGTGTCACTGGCAAGTATGAGCTGATGAATTTCGGATTTCCTCAGAGAGGTTTCAACTCGACCGGGCAGTTGGTTCCCATACAAGGTAGGTTTCATTCTGTTGCCGTTGGCGTGACACTCGATCTGCCCGTTCGCAATCGAAATCAAGGCACGATCGAGGCGGCGATTGCGGAGAAAGCGGCAGCAACACGGCGTCGTGAGTTCGGCGAACTAACCGTGAGACGCGAAATAGCTTCAGCTTTTGCGCGTTATCAAAGCGCGGCGCGCGCCTCAGAAATCTACCGTGTCGGTGTTCAGGGCCAGGCGAATGCCAACCTTGACGTGGTACGCCAGACTTATGAACTGGGCTCAAAAACATTGCTCGACTTTATTGCTGAACAGCGACGCTTTATTGAAGTTCAGATAGGCTACATTGAGTCTTTGGTCGATACTTACCAAGCGCGTGTAGAGATCGATCGCGCCACGGCTTCTCCTGAGTTGATTAAAAGATGAGCGATATTACTGAACATAAACATGACGGGACCGATCCTCAGGACGAAGGTTCGCGACCGAGTTCCAATCCTGAGGTTACGGCCGGGCGTCCGCGCCGCTTTGCAAGCAGGCGAATCGCAGTTGTCGCTATCGTGGCGATTGTGGCGATGGTCGCGGCGGTGATCTTGGCTTTGATCTATTGGCGATCCGGTTCGGGCGGCGCGGGGCGACCGGTTCCAGCGCCACGTAACGTCGGCGCTGAACAACCCGGCATGACCGAAACCCCAACTGCGGAACCAACCATATCTCTCGAGCCTGAAGCAGTTTCCCGTGCCGGTATTAAGACGGAACCAGTCGGTGAAGCCCTCGTTGCCGGAAGTTCCATGCCCAGCCAGACAACCACCGGTGTCGTTCAGGCCAACGCCTATCGCAGCACACCAGTAGTTTCATTAGTAGGCGGTATAGTTCGTCGGGTTAGCATCGAATTGGGCCAGAATGTTAGGCAAGGTCAGACTGTGGCCGTTGTGTTTAGTGACGAACTCGCGATGGCCCAATCCCGCTATCTCAATGCCGTTGCTGAGCTGGACGAACATCACAGGCATCACGTTCGGACCGCGCGGTTAGTGGAAATTGGCGCAGCGAGCCGAGAGGAGATGGAACAAGCAACTACCAAGCTGAAGACGTCGGAATCAGAAGTTGCTGCACAGCGTCAGCGCCTTATCCTGCTCGGTCTGAGCGGCGGACGAATTGCCCAACTTAAGTCGCCCGCGCAGGTTAGTTCGGAAGTGAGCCTGCCGGCGCCTGTCTCCGGCACAGTGATAAGTCGGACAGCAAATCCGGGTGAAGTAATCGCAGCCGACAAAGAGCTTCTTCGGATTGCCGACCTTTCGAGCGTCTGGGTTATGGGCCAGGTTTATGAAAAAGATTTGGCAAAAGTAGTCGTTGGAAGCGGTGCAAGCATAACCAGCGACACCTATCCCGGTCGTGTATTTCGTGGCCGCGTTTCTTATATCGATCCGACGCTCGATCCAGCGACGCGCACGGCGCAGGCGCGAATCGAATTGGCAAACCCCGGACAGGCTTTGAAGATCGGGATGTTTGTTAACGTCGCCTTTGCAGCACTCGGCGTCGCGGAGTCGACCAGACCTGTGGTTCCCAAAAATGCCGTTCAAAACATTAACAATCAGCAGGTAGTTTTCGTTGAGACTAAAAATGCTAATGTCTTTGCAATGCGCCCAGTAAGACTCGGACCCGAAGCCAACGGCCAGTATCCGGTAATCGAAGGATTAAACGTCGGCGAGCGCATCGTAACGGAAGGCAGCTTCTTGCTGCGCGCTGAGTGGCTAAAGCGATATCCCGGTCGGTAGTCGAGACACGTCCATTGTGGGCAAAACTAGATGGTGCGCACGGAGTTAGTTCCTACTAATCCAATAGATGTCTCAAGCAGTGTCTCGCCCATTCGGATGCGTTGGGTTGACTCGAGCGGCGCTAGCGGAGATTAAGAAGCGGCAGAAGGCAAAAGACCAATACCGAATCCGGTGCGAGAGGGCGAGCACGTTTTTGTCTGGTTCTCGCGCTTTCAGGATCAAGCAGCATACGAACATCACTTCTAGCGATATTGAGGGACTCAAGTCATTACTGAAACAGAATCCCTCTTTGGCGACGGCTCGGTCGACCACTAGTCATCCCGCATTACTGCAGTGTTTGGCGCTTGAAGCCGTCGACGTGCCGAACAAAATCGAAATGGCGAAAGTCCTGATAGACGCCGGCGCCGATATCAATAGCGCTCTCGGTGCCGCGGCGTGCATTAATAATGTCGAGATTCCGGTCTGCTGCTTGACCGTGGGGCAGCCATCGATGGCACCGGTAGTTGGTCGCCGTTGGAGGAGGCCTTGCACTGGAATAACCAGGGAGTCATAGATTTGCTGCTTGAACGCGGCGCATCCGTCCATAACCTGCGCATCGCGTCGGGGTTGGGTCGCATGGATTTGATCGAATGCTTCTTCAACAGCGACGGCAGTCTGAAACCCGAAGCCGGCAAGATCGATTGGCCGTTTGGCGAATTGCAAAAGTCAAATTTGAATTGTCAGATCAAGGAAGAATTAGACGCGAAGGTTGACCTGTGGTCCGACGATCGTAAGGACATTATTAACAATGCATTCATCTATGCTTGCATGCACAATCAGATCGGTGCCGCGCGGTTGTTATTACAGAAAGGCGCGGAGATCGACGACATCCCGCCTGGCTTTGACTACGCAGGTACTGGTCTCCATTACGCGGCGGTCAACGGCCATCGAGCGATGGTCGACTTCCTCATCAAACAGGGCGCGAACGTGAACATCAAAGACACGAAAGTCGGTTCGACGCCTGCCGGGTGGGCAGACCACGGCGGTCATCCGCAGTTGAGAGACTACCTTGAACAGCCGGCATGGCCGGGGTGATTTCGGTTTAATTGAGTGCGTACTCGATTCTGCGAAGGCGACGAATAAAGTAGCCCCCAGCGATGGCCTCATAATGTGTTGGCTTCAGCACGCGTGCGCTGAATCAGCGCCAGCCAGGGCTGCTCATCGAGGTCGGATGAAATGGGTTGCGCCGGCGCGAGTACTCAGCCTCGCCACGCGGATCTGTCCGAGTTTTATCGCCGAAAATCAAAGATGAAATGGATTGCGCCCCGACGCAACCCCCTCGTGATTATTTCAAGGCATCGAGAGCAGCTCGAATCTCCTGGTTAGCAGGACGCTCGCGGTAATTCGATTCCACCTTTGCCCAAGTAACCTTTCCAGTTTTATCGATCACATAAACCGCCGGATGCGGGATACGGTCAAACTTCTGCCCTTCGTAAGCAGGATCGCGCAAACCGTAAATGTCAATGGTTTTGTGATCAGGATCGGAGAGGATCGGAAAGTTAACTTCGCCTTTACCGTCCGAGGCGATCTTCTTAGCAAAGTCCTTGCTAACATCCGGAGGGTCTACGCTGATCGCGTAGAGCTTGACGTTCTCACCCTTCTTCAACAGAGAGCGTAGTTCGGCCAACTGCCGAGCGCAAAACGGTCACCAGTACCCTCGATAAAACACCAGCACGACCGGACTCTGGTCGCGCGCAGCAGAAAGAGTGATCTTATGCCCGTTCTGATCCTCAAGCTTGAAGTCGGGAGCCATGTCTCCCACAGCGACAGGTGTGCTGCGCTCAGGCGCGGTGGCCGATTGTAAATTAGCAGCCATAGTTACCGAGAGTAGAACCATTGTTTGAAAGAATGCTGTGAACAGCTTCACGATGGTTGCCTCCTATTATCTCGCGTTCAATCAGTTTAGCCGCGACAGTCGCGACGCGCGCGGCTCCATGTAGATAATGTCACTTCGACTGGCATTATGCGACGGCCACCGCGCCGCCAAAAGACTAGCGATGAGCAAGAACGCCTTTTCATCAAGTCTGCCTCGAAAGCTGGAGACGATGATTGGGCAAATTACGCGTCATGAGAGTGAACGCAAGCTTTTCCGCGCTAGTGCGGAAAGAAGCGGTATGAATCACACCAGCTGTCACCTGCGGTTACTGAACGGGCCGATGCGGCGCGACACGATCTTCCGCATCACGTCGATGACAAGCCCGGAAGCCCGACCTGCTATTTTCAAGCGACCTCTGCGCGCTCCACATGTTTTGACACTGAAGGAGCAACGGCCCGGGCAATCGCCATGTTCTCGGCCTCGCTAAGACTCGATACTACAAACACCGCGTGGCGCGTCGTCTCGAAATGCGCGACACGATAGACATCCGATCCAGCACTGGCTATCGCCTCCTCTTCGCTTGCTCCAAGGGCGTTTTGCTCAGAAGTCTGCGCGGCGCCAACTGCAGTTACCAGCACCGAAACCAGTTGGTTATGATATTTGAGAATCACATGACCGAAGCGCTGCCCATTGAATATGCATGAGTGTGCCGCTACCAGCGTGGCACCGCTAGGTAACCGACCATCAGACATTACTGCCTGAACGAGATTGATGTAAGCGCGATCATGGCGGCGGCCACCTTCGTCAAGTTCGATGGGCCTTTCCTTCAGTCGATGGTTGATCGCGCAGTCGCGGTGATCGCCGATCGCGTTCTCGGTTAACGACGCACTTACGAGGGCCCGCCCAGTTGAGTTTGACGACTCGCTTCCCCCAGTGGACGATTTTGTCCCTCGACCCGCTTGGGTGACAATGTTGGGCTGCACATTTGAGCGCTGTTGAATGGCTCTGAAGCCCAAGGCGGCCACAACCACCAGTGAAGCAGCAATCGCCACGTATGCGGCCCATCGGGCGCCGGTGCTCCGAAACGAAGAGCGCGGAGAGCGCAGCATAACGTTCCGCAGTTCGTTCCGCAGGTTGCCGGCGAACTCGTCGGACATTTGCAATGCCGTTGCTTGCTGAAATCCCTTGCGCAACTTGTTACGCAATTCCCGCCGCGCCGCCAGCTCATGGCGGCAATCAGCGCACGACTCCAAGTGCCTGATTAAGTCATGGTTCGTTTCAATCAAGAGTTCATCGCTGAGATACGAGTCAGCAAGCTCGCGGAAATCACCACACTGCATTGGACTTCCCTCCTTCGTGGCCGATACCCCGCGCATTTGCATAGGCTGAGAGTTCCGCCCGCAGCAGTCTGCGGCCTCGATGTAAGCGGGACATCACCGTGCCGGTCGG
>JBPCLZ010000006.1:0-4536 GCA_051002775.1 Pyrinomonadaceae bacterium
GTGGTACCCGAGTTTCCTCACTCCGATACGAAGGCGCGGCTAATTGAACACAAACAAGGAGCGGGCGGGCAAACTGCATCCGCAATCGTTGCGTTACAGCGTTTAGGAATGCGTACGACATACGCTGGTCGCTTTGGCACAGATACCGAGGGCCGCTTTGGTTTACAGTCGTTGAAGGATGAAGGCGTGGACGTTGAGTTTGCCGAAGCTATAGAGGGCGCACGGACCCAGGTCGGGTACATCATCATCGAGGCAAAGCGAGGCGAGCGAACCGTCATTTGGGATCGTGACGAGCGGCTGGCTTACTCGATCCACGATGCACCCATTGAATTCGCCGGTAGAGCGCGCGTTATCCATCTTGATTCTCATGACCCCCTGGCCTGTGCGCGTATGGCGCGAGAAGCAAGAGCGGCGGGGACTATTGTTTCCGCGGACATCGATAACGTTTACGAAGGACTGCCGGATCTTTTGCCTTTGGTGGATGTTCTCATCTCATCAAAAGAGTTCCCGCGACTCCTGACGGGGATTGAAGATGCTCACGCCGCACTGATCGAGATCAAAGCGCGCTACGGCTGTGCGATCGTCGGATTAACAAAGGGAGGGCGGGGGGCAACGATTTACTGCGAAGGGGAATTCCTCGAAACGTCCGCGTTTCAGGTGCCCGGCGGCTGCGTTGACACGACCGGTGCGGGCGACGCCTTTCATGGTGGTTTTCTTTATGCCATGTTGCAAGGCGAAGAAATCGAAGCAAGCATGAAGATCGGTTGCGCTGTGGCTGCCCTCGGCTGTCGAGTTTTAGGTGCGCGCAATGGATTGCCGACCCGCGCGGAGTTGGACGCTTTCTAGCGGGCTGAGTTCATGCCGCGGGCGCCCATGAGGTCAGTACCACCACGCGGTAGCGGGTGGGTCTAATTCGTGATCACTAGCTTGAATGATCGCGAGCAATACCCACCCGCTACCGCGTGGTGGTACCGACCTCATGACACTAGGGTACGCGTGGGAATAGATCAGGGTTGTCCGTAAACAGCGCGTCAACACCCAGGTCGTATAAGTAGTAGCTCATTTCTTCTCGGACTGTATTGAATCGGCCGGTGTTGCTGGAGCGAAAGGTGTACGGCGTAACGCTTAAACCGAGAGCATGTGCCTGCGTCACCACATCCTTATCCAGCAGGGCCTTCGCTGGCCCTATTCCACTCGCAAACTGTTTCGCCGCTGTAAATCCTTCAGGCGTCAGCCAGCGCGTTCGCATTTGTTCATTGATGAGCAGGACCAGCGGCGACTTCGGTTTGAGCATCCCGGATAACTTTCTCAAACTCTCGGGACTAAAGGATTGAATGATCACGGGCGTGTGGCGCTCGGCTCTTCGCGTCCCCAGGTGGTTGCGTCTAAGGGTAGCAACTAACAGACGTTCCATATCGAAGCCGAATCGTCCGTAAACCTCTGGGGCCTTTGTCTCGGGATAGAGTCCGGCCCTGCCGCGCACAAGAACAATTGCTTCCTGGAAGGTCGGCACGCGCGCCCCTTTGAACTTCGGATGGAACCATGAACCCGCGTCGAGTTGCTTAATCTCTCGCAAAGTGAAATCGGAAACATACCAGCGACGTACTGGAGTGCCCGCCACGCTACCCCCTTGCTCGCTTGGGGATCGCGGAGCGACTTCCTCCTGAAAGCGATTCGGGAAAAGATCCTTAACGTTGGTAGTCCGGTCGAGTGTTAGATCGTGCAAACAAACTAGCTGATTGTCGCGCGTGATTTGCAAATCCTGTTCGACAAAATCCGCGCCCTGCTTAAGCGCGAGTCGATAGGATTCAAGTGTGTGCTCTGGTGCGTACGCTGAAGCCCCTCGGTGGGCGACGAGAATTTTTCTGGCGGCCGGTGCGTTAGTTTTTTTGACACCCTGGCCTCGTGGGCCAACCAGAGTTCCGCCGGCGAGCACTCCGATAACTGAGCCCAGAAGTTGTAAGAAGATTCTGCGTGGTATCGTCATAAGCGACTGGTCAAGCTCATCCGAATCTTGCACCTAGGAAACGGGAAGAGCGGGGGCAAGCCCACCTTCCCACCTGAGAGGCGACCAACAATCCAATTAACACTACGTTGAAGATCTCTCAGTCTGAAAAACCTTCAATGCGAATCACCTCTCAGGTTGGGAAGGTGGGCTTGCCCCCGCTCTTTCTGACTGGCCCATCAGTTCTCTTATAGGTCGACCCAATTGAGTGTGCGTTCGATTGCCTTTTGCCAGCCGACGTAACCTGCTGCTCTCTGGTCCGCGCTCCAACGCGGCTCCCATTGCTTATCCGCCTGCCAGTTGCGACGCATCTCCGCCTCATCGCTCCAAAACCCAACCGCCAATCCGGCAGCATAAGCCGCGCCAAGCGCAGTTGTTTCCGGAACAACAGGACGCACGACTGGCACACCTAGAATGTCGGCTTGAAGCTGCATCAAGGCGTCGTTGACTGTTGCGCCGCCATCAACTTTCAAGACTTCCAATCTGACGCCTGAGTCTTTCACCATCGCGTTGAGCACGTCGCGCGTTTGGTAGCAGATGGCTTCGAGCGTCGCGCGCGCAAGATGACCTTTGTCGTTGAAGCGCGAGAGTCCGACGATGCAGCCGCGCGCGTCGGCGCGCCAGTAAGGAGCGTAGAGTCCTGAAAAAGCCGGCACGAAGTAAACACCGCCGTTATCCTTAACCGTATTGGCGAGAGCTTCGATGTCGCTGGCTTGTTTGATAAGGCCGAGCTGGTCGCGTAGCCACTGGACGGCGGAACCCGTCACGGCTACCGAACCTTCGAGCGCATAGATGGAACGCTCGTTACCAAACTGGTAGCAAACCGTTGTGAGCAATCCCGCGTGAGACGGCATGATGTTGGTTCCCGTATTGAGCAGCATGAAGTTGCCGGTGCCGTAAGTGTTCTTGGCTTCGCCGGGTGTGAAGCACACCTGTCCGACGGTTGCCGCTTGCTGATCGCCCAGGTCAGCACACAAAGTAACTTCGCCCTTGAATGGTCCGGTCTTTTGAGTCACTCCATAAAAGTTCGAATCTGAAGAAGGACGAACCGCGGGCAGCATCGAGCGCGGAACGCCAAACAAACCGAGCAGTTCATCGTCCCAATCAAGAGTCTGGAGATTAAAGAGCATGGTGCGACTGGCGTTCGTCACATCCGTAATGTGAACACCGCCGTTTATTCCGCCGGTCAGGTTCCAGATTACCCACGTGTCTATGTTGCCGAAGATTGCCTCACCTCGTTCGGCCGCAGCGCGAGCGCCGTCAACGTTATCGAGAATCCATTGAATTTTGCCGCCGGAAAAATAGGTCGCCGGTGGTAAACCTGCTTTGCTTCTAATAACATCGCCGGAACCATCATGTTCCAGCTTGCGCATGATGCGATCGGTGCGCGTGTCCTGCCAGACAATGGCGTTGTAAAGCGGCTCGCCTGTTTTAGGATTCCACACGACAGTGGTTTCGCGCTGGTTAGTAATACCGATGGCAGCAAGGTCTTGCGCCGTCAGATTGCGGGCGGCAAGTGCACCTTCTATCGTTTCGCAGGTGCGTTGGTAAATCTCCACCGGGTCATGTTCGACCCAGCCCGCTTGCGGCAAAATCTGGGCATGTTCCAATTGATGACGAGCAACTTCGCGCCCCGCGTGATCGAAAACCATGAAGCGCGTGCTGGTCGTGCCTTGATCAACTGCGCCGACGTATCGAGTCATCAGTTTTGTGCCTTCCGTTTGGAATTCGTCAGAATCCGATGATGATGAACAGCCAAGCTCCAATCACGCCGCCGATAAGGGGAGCGATAACTGGAATCCATGCGTACCCCCAGTCGGATTTTCCCTTGCCCGCAATCGGAAGTAGCGCATGCGCGAGACGCGGGCCCAGGTCGCGCGCCGGATTGATGGCGTAACCGGTTGGTCCGCCGAGTGAAAGACCGATGCCCCACACTAGAAATCCAACGAGAATCGGTTGAATGCCCTGGCTGAAGACCAGCGAAAGATCGATGCCGGTTGGGGTCGTCAATTTCTGCGCGTTCGCCGCGATCGCCAGGATGCCGAAAAGCAAAATTGCTGTGCCGATGACTTCGGAGAGAAAATTGGAAACTGGGCGGCGAATGGCCGGTGCCGTAGAAAACACGGCGAGCTTTAGTCCTTCGTCTTCCGTCTCCGCAAAGTGTGGGTGATATAACACCCAGACGACAACCGCTCCGAGAAATGCCCCGAGGATTTGGGCCACGATGTACCCGGGTACTTGATTCCAGGGGAATGAGCTAATAGCGGCGAGCGAGACGGTGACCGCCGGGTTGAGGTGCGCACCGCTGACGCGCCCCACGCAAAAGATGGCGATGATAACGGCCAAGCCCCACGCCGTTGTGATCACCATCCAACCGCTGCCTTGCCCTTTTGATTTGTGCAATAACACGTTGGCAACGACGCCGTCACCTAGAATCAACATGATCATCGTGCCGATCACTTCTGCCAAATAGACCTTCATTCGTCAGACCTCACAAATTGACACTTCGTTTCCACCTTGCTATTAACGCA
>JBPCLZ010000007.1:0-8776 GCA_051002775.1 Pyrinomonadaceae bacterium
TCTCAATGATTGCGCCAAGTAGGAAGTAGCCGGAGTTGCTGTAGCTCCACCGCTCGCCCGGCGCGAAATCCTGCGGCTGATCTTTGAACAGGTCAACGATCTCTTTGACCGTCATGTCCTTTCTCCAGGCAGCGAGCCACTCCGGCAGGGCCGTGTAGTTTTTGATCCCGGAGGTGTGGGCGAGCAAGTGCTCGATGGTGATCCGCTGCCCTTTAGCCGGATAGTCGGGCAGGAATTTAGTTAGGTCGTCATCCAGCGAGAGCTTCCCCTGTTCGGCGAGCATCAGAATGGCGACGGCGGTGAACTGTTTGGTGATCGAACCGAGTCGGAAAACCATGTCCGGCTCAACCGGAACGCCGAGTTCGAGATTGGCCATGCCGTAGCCTCTGCGAAAAATGACCTTGCCCGCTCTGACCGCGATCACCGCTGCCCCCGGCTCATCAGGCTTGTATGCTTGCGTCAGAGTTTCGTTGATGGCTTTAGCCAGGTTTTCGTCAGAGACCGGCACCGGTTGGGCCGCCGCTAGCCAGGGCAAGCCGATCAGCAGGATCAGATTAAGAATTGATAGTGAAAGTCTCTTCGAATATTGATTCCAACGTCGCATATGTATAGCTCCTGTATAGCTTCCCTTAAACCGTCCAGGTCTGAGCGAGCACCCGCTTGAAGTTTCCGCCCAGGATTAATTCAATGTCTTTGTCGTTATACTTCCGTCGGATCAGCCCTTCCGTCAAGTCGAACATCCGCTGCGAGTGATCCAGTCCTTCGATATCGATCTTTTCACGAAAACCGTAACTGCCCTTGTAGCCGGCGCGCAGCTTTTTGTTCTCTTCCGGCGGCATGTCGTCGTAGCCATCCAGATCAATGTCGCTGCCAACGCCAACGTGCTCGACGCCCACCAGTTTCACGACATGGTCGAAATGATCGAGCGCGTGCTCGACCGTCGTAGGCTCATCAGACTTCACGAACATCCGCACGCCCGTGATTCCCATCACGCCGCCGGTCGCAGCCATCTTCTTGATCGCCTCATCAGTCTTCAAGCGCGGGTGGCCGGGGACCAGCGCACGGCAGTTGGAATGCGTGATCAGGACGGGCTTTTTTGAAACCTCAAACGCGTCGAGCGTCGTGCGGTCGCCACAGTGTGAAACATCCACGGTCATCCCAACCTTGTTCATCCGCTCGACGATTGAGACGCCGTAGTCACTTAAGCCGTCGTCGCGTCGCTCGGTGGCGCCATTGCCGATAAGGTTGCGCGTGTTGTAGGTGAGCTGAGACACACGTTGGCCGAGACCGTGGAAGAAGTTCACGTCGTCGGCGCTTTGGAAGTGTTCCGAATTCTGCACGCCAAGTAGCACACCCACTTTGCGTGAACCTTTCACTCGATCGAGATCAGCAGGGCTGTCTACACGCATCAAGTGCTGATCGTGGTTAGACAGAAAGCTGTTCCATGCGGCAATGAATCTCAGTGTGCCCAGGTGTGCGTCACGTCCGCCGGTACCTACGGCAATGTGGAAGATGTTGATGCCTGAGTTCTTGAATTTCTGGAGGTCTGCTGCGGTGAAGCTGTCGGGATTTGAAAACCACTTCGCGCCCATCGAAGGACTAATGATGAACGGGCTTAGCATGTCTATTACGGTGGCCCGCTTCATCAACTCGACCGCCCGTGCCGAGTATGAGGCAGGTAAGTAAGCGAACAGATGATAGTGCCCGCGATTAATCATCGGCGCAGCCAGCATGGCCGCGCCTGCGACTGCCGCTCGCTTGATTACCTCGCGCCGTGTCATCAGGTTTCTTTTTTGCTTATTTGATCAAAGTTGATTACAGGCAAAAATGCAATGGCGGTTGTTCATAGTTGCAGCGCCTGCATGACAGAATGGTAGTGGCTCAAGACAGTGGGGAGGCCCGACCGTTTATTTGACGGAGTCGCTCAAGGCCTTCCTTCGCGGTCGGGCTTCTGCTTTGTCACTTCTGGCCGTATTAGAACTCGATTCTGAATCCGACCTGCCCTTCGCGTCCGGGCAGCACCTGCGTTATCGAGTTGAAAGGGGAGAGTGCAACTCCCTGACGGTTGTTGACCCTGGCCGGGTTCTGGCGGTTTAGTAGATTGAAAAACTCGAACAGGACCTGCACCTTGACCCGATCACCGATGTTGAACTGCTTGGAGAACCGCATATCGAGATTGACGAACGGAGGCGAGGTAAAGGCATTCCGTCCGGCACCGGGACCAAAATCAATTCCGTTGAAAGCACCGTCACCATCCGGATCCCCAAGACCCTCATCGGAGCGGCTGAAATGAAAGCCGCTCTGCACTCGGAAAATGCCGCTGACCTGAAACCGCCACGGAAGCTCGACCAGCCCGTTAACCTGAAAGATGTGATCCAACGCCAAATCGGACGGCCCCTTGTCGAGATCAGGACCATTATTAAACGTCCCGGACTGTGCGACGAAGTTACCATTTCTCGATACAAACGATCCGTTTTGGTTGGTCTGTTGGGTACACGGTGCGGCTGATGGACACGGTTCAGTCACGACCGGCACGGTTCCGATGAAGCTGTCCGAAGGAAATGCGAAGATACCGGCCGAGTTGTCGGTGGCCTTGGCAAAGGTATAGTTCGCGCCGATCTGGTAGCGGTTGCTATAGCGCTTATTGAAGTTGACGATCAACCCGTCGTATTTGCCCCTATAAAAGGGTCCGAAAGTCGAGATCTGCGTCGCTCCGGTGCCTGGGGGGTCAAACTGGCGCTGGAAGCCTGCGACGCGCGACCTAAAGCCGAGATTACCGCTTCTAATGCCAAGAAGGTTGCGCATTTCGCGGTGAAAGTAATCCACCTCGACCACCATGTCCTTCGTTATCTCACGCTGCACGCCGACGCTGAAGCTGAGCGTATGGGGTGTCTTAAAGGTGCTGTCAATCGTTACCGCCTGTGTCTGCGGCGGGATTATGGGATTATTCAACAACCCGAATGCTCCGAAGTTAAAGTATCCCGCCCGTTGTCCGATTGCTACGCTTGCCTGATCCGCGTACTGCTGCGGGGTCAGCCCCGTCAGGGCCTGCACGTTGCTAATGTTGATCACCGTGTTGGCCGGTACGGGAGCACGACCCGGCGCGACAACACGGTTGAGCCTGTCCACTCCAACAAAGGGAAATGCTCCCGGCGGTGCAAACGGACATGACAGACCGGCGGCGGTAATCTGAGCATCGGTCAGGTTGTTCGAAATGCATGGCCCGGCGGCGGGACCAAGCAGTAAGAAGCCAACACTAGAGATAAAACTAGGGGACCCGTAAAACCCTCGCGGAAAATACAACGACTGTATAACTCTCTGATTACTGCCGCCGAACCCGGGAATTTTTTGTACCAATCCCAACCGAAACTGATCATAAAATTTGCCGAAGTGAGCACGAACCACGGTCTTGGGATTTACCGCCCAGGCGACACCCAGACGCGGCGAGAAGTTTCGCTTGGCATCGAATTCGGAGTCGTGGTCGTAACGAAGCCCTAGATTGACGGTCAGATTATTTAGCAATTTCCAATCGTCCTGAACGTACAGGGCGTTGTAATTGTTCTGCAGGTGGATCTCATCATCCTCTGGCGTGTTTCCCCCGGTCTCCGCGAGTAAAAATATGCCGCTGTTTACCGCCCCGAAAGTCGCAAAGTCATCGACCGTTGCAAAAAGTTGGCTCCCCAATCCTCGAGGATCAATGCCGTCAACTTTAGTACGCAAGAAATTATACCCGAATTTCACATCATGATCGCCAAAAAGTTTGTTGGCGTTGGCTCCGAATGACGTGTATTTCTGGTTCAGAAACGAAGCGGTCACGGAATTGCCGAAAAACACTTGGGGAAGATCGCCAAAAATTGCACCGCATGGTGCGGGACAATTTTGTCTGGTGAACAGGTTTGCTCTGGTAAACGCCCCGACCTCAGGATGAGCGGGACCGGTTGCGGAAGGCTCGCCCCGATATGCGGCGCGGAGCGTCACGATGAACGGATTACTCTGTTTGCCCAACAAAATTGTGTCGCCGAACGCAAGAAGCAGACGGCGCGCGCTGGAATTATTCCGCGTTGATGGCAAACCTGCCGCCCCCGCATCTCTGACGTTCCCGTTGGTATAATTCACCTCCTGGACTAATTGATGACGTCCGAACTGCTCGTTCAGCTTAAAAAAGTTCCGTATTTCGCGGCTGCGCGCTGGATTTTCGAACGGTGACTCCTGGGCACGCAGCAGTCGGTCAACCTGAATAGCTCCGGGCGTAGTGCCGAGATTCGGGTAATTAAAATCAATTACACGGTCCTCCGTGATCCGCTCCGACGAACCGAAAAAGAAAATCCTGTCCTTTATGATCGGACCGCCGACCGCCAGACTATAGTCAAATCTGCGAAGGTGCGGCGCATCTGTCAGTGTTTCATCCAGGGAATTTACCGTATCGAAAGCTTCGTTGCGGTGAAAAAACGAGCCGACACCGTGAAAACCATTGCCGCCGCTTTTGGTGATGACATTGACTATGGCTCCCGACGCCTGTCCGAATTCGGCTTTATACCCGGTCGTCAGTACTTGGAACTCGGCGATCGTCTCCTGGTTAAACTGAGCGGCAGCTCCGCCATTGACGGTGTCCTTGTTCGGCTGTCCGTCGATAAAAAAATTGTTGTTGCCGCTCCGCTCGCCCAGCACCGGATTGGACTCATCGGCATCAGTGGCTTGCCGGTTGATGGCGATTCCGGGCACGAGTTGCAAGAGGTCGAGGTAGTCTCGTCCGTTGACGGGTAAAGCTTGAATCTGTTGCGGAGTGACGGTCGAGCCTGTTGATGATGTTGTGGGATCGATCAGTTGAGCCGCGGCAGTGATCTGGACATCTCCCTGGAGTGTGCCCACTTCAAGTTGAACATCTAAAACCAGAGTGCGATTGAGCGTCAGTTCAAGATTATCGAGATTGCGATTGGCAAAGCCTGTTTGCGAGGCTGACAGCGTGTAGCTCCCCGCCGGCAACGCGGTTATTCGGTAGAAGCCGCTTGCATCGCTTGTGGTCGTGCGTTCCGTGGCGAGTGAAGGGGATGTGACTTTGATCGCAGCACCCGCAACCACTGCGCCCTGAGAATCTTTCACAGTTCCCTCAATATTCGAAGTTGTTGTCTGCGCTAAGGCAGTCAGGCTAAAGAATAGACAAACGAGGCTAACGCCAACGATGATTCGGATGCTTCTCATTGTTCTCTTACCTCCGGATTTGCAGTCGGTCATGGGATTGCCTTTTACGGCTTCTAAGCGCCGTCTTTGCGACAATTGAATGCAGAAACCCCAACCCGTCAGGGAGGGGTCGGTTTCTTACTATTGCTTCGGCAATAAAACGAGGCTCGGTCCTGAGCCTTGAATGAGCGTCAAACTCTTGACCTTGCCTTCAGCCAGCTCGAATTGAATGAAGAAGCCAGAAGGTGCTCCCTCAATACTGAAGCGATTCGCAGCCACAGGCACCAGCGTGTAGACGGGCTGGCCCGGCACAACTGCCTTGAGCTTTCCACCCACGATCTCTACGCTCACCTCCACTGGCGGAGCCTTCAACTCGTACTTGCCTGCAAACTTCTTGAGCTCCTCTTCGCTTAGAGAAACAGCTGTGGTGGCTGGGGCTACCGGTGCTTTTTTGAAGGGATATTCCGCGACACCCGGCAGATTTAATGTCAGAGTTTCTATTTTGCCCTGCGCGTTTAGCGCGAAGGTCATATAAGCATAACTAACGCCGGCGGCAACGAACTTTGCCCGGAAGGTGTCGTAATGCCAATGCTCCAAACCGCTGGTGAAAGCCGGACCAAAGCGCACACCCAGCTTGCCGCTCTCGTGAGTTACCTTCACATCTCCGTAGAGATCATTCTTGTAGGTCCCGGCATACTCTCCCAGCGCTACCGAGGGTCGGGTGTCTTTGACTCGCTCGGCTTCCGACTTCTTCAGCGCCGCTTTGCCTTGCTCCTCAAAGGACTTGATTGTCTTCAGCATGTTTGCGGTCCAGTCGCGCTGCGGCACCCCCAGGTATGCGTCGAAGATTCTGTACATGAGAGCAAGTGGGAGGACGGTGCCGTGCATGTTGGTGAGGATGACCAGCCCCAGCTTCTCCTCGGGAATCATCGCCACCTGGGCCCGCATGCCATCGATGGCGCCGCCGTGTTCAACAACCTTGCGGCCCCGGAAGTCGTGAAGGAACCAGCCGAGCCCGTAATTTAGAAAATGGGCTTCCGGATACAACAGCGAATACGGCGGTTCGGCGCGAATCACAGTCTGGGACGTCTGCATCTCCTTAGCGGTCCCGGAGCTTAAGAGACGCTGCTTTTGATATTCCCCTTGCCCGAGCTGTAATCGCACCCACTGGGCCATATCTACGACATTGGAATTAATTGAGCCCGCGGGCGCGATGTTATCGATGTTGCGCCAGGGAATCACTTCGATCTTATCTTCGATTTTGGCGTGCGGAGATGCGACATTGTCGGAGTTTTTTAGATCCTTTATGCTGGTGTTGCTCGCGGTCATGCCCAATGGCATGAAGATTCGTTGTCGGATGAATTCATCCCAACTCTTACCATTGACTCTGGCGACAAGCTGCCCAGCTGCGAGGAACATAAGGTTCTGGTAGCCGAATGTGCTCCGCAGACTCCAGGTAGGCTTGAGATAACGAGTACGCCGCAAGATTTCGTCGCGGTCGTATTCGCTGCCATACCAGAGAAAGTCGCCGCGTTCGAGGCCGCTGCGGTGGGACAGCAGGTCACTCACCTTTAACTCACGTGTGACATACGGATCATACAGCTCAAGACCAGGAAGGTACTTCGTCACCGGATCATCCCACTTGAGCTTGCCCTCATCGACAAGCATCGCCACCGAAGCGGCGGTGAACGCCTTCGAGGACGAGCCGATGGCAAACAGCGTGCGCTCGTTGACCGGCGCCGGATCGCCGAGCTTTCTTACGCCGTAGCCTTTTGCCAGCACGATCCGATCGTCTTTTACAATCGCTATCGCCAATCCCGGCACTTCCCATTCCCGAAGCGCCTTGTTGACGTAGTCATCGAATCCATTGAGCGGTGCTTCCTGCCCCTCGGCGGGATGGAAGGCCACCAACACGAAAAGCAGACAGTTAATTAAACGAAAGCATCGTTGCGGGGTCATAGAAATATTTCTCGATTGCCACGGGGGAGATCTGGGTTGAACGAACATGGATATACAGCACGTGCTGCACAATGTCAATAGTGCCACAGATGCTGCATAGTCACTTGTCTGCCGAACCGCGATTTGTTATCTTCCGTCCCGGCAACGTCCTTCCAAAACGTTGTCGGGTGCCGACCGCGCGGGGAACTCAACTTTTAGATTGATCTGAAATATACTGCGCTCAATAAATCCAGAGGCAGTGAATGACCGAATGACTTAGAGAGGTAAGAGATGATCAGGTCTAACTCGCGAAACAAAAGACGTAGCTCTTTTAATGGTTCTAATAATGATGATGGAAAGAGTTCAGCCCTCGAGGTGCGTTTCGCCCAGGCGCAATCAGGGCTTAACCCACGTCGCCAGCGGTTAGTCCAAGCCATCCTTGACTCAGCAGATGAGACTTGTTTCCTCTCTTCCCGTGAACTAGCCAAACGCTATCGCGTCGATGCAACGACGATACTGCGAGCCACTCAAGTGCTCGGTTACCAAAGCTATGCGGATTTTGCGGCCGACCTACGTCAGCACTTCGTGTCACGGATCACGCCCTACGCGGTGTTGAAGGCGGCCACTAGAGAGAAGCGAAGCGTCGCTGATCACATCGATCACGCTCTGGAAAAGGCGCTTGACAACGTAAATACATTGAAATCGGATCTGGATATACAGCGCATAATAGAATTGGCCAAGCTGATCAAGCGCTCGCGACGCGTTCTCGTTGTCGGATTAGATTTCGCCGCTGCGCTGGCCTTTTATTTGGCTTACGGACTGTCGGCGCTTGGGTTCGATGCTGAGGCTCCGACTGGGAGCACCGGTACTCTGCAACATAAAGTTAAAGTCCTGAGCCCGAAAGATGCACTCGTGGCCATAAGCTTCGGCCAATGTCTGAGGGATACGGTCGAGGTGGTGCTGCGCGCAAGAAAGCAGGGCGTGCCGACTTTCGGGATTACTGACAGCGATACGACACCAATAGCACGCTACTGCGACACTCACGTAGTTGCCTCTGTCGTCAGTCCCTCATTTCTTAATTCGTATGTCGCTCCGACGGCTGTGATAAACGCTATCCACGTAGCTTGCTCTCACATCGATCCAAAGCGCTCACTTACCCGGCTCAGGCCGACGGATAGAGAATACGCCTCTGGGCCACGATGGTACCGTGAGCCAAAAGGATCTAATGGGGACTTGCCTTGAGGTTTAAAACAGAATGCTCCCTGGCAGTCGCGCGCGAACCGTCAATAATGAAAGCCGGTGAGTTCCCTTTGATGCCACGAAAACGGTGCGGGGAATGATCGCCGTAAAACAAGCATTCTTTTTCTACCGTGTCTAGCGCAACCGAAAAACAATCCATCGTTATCCGCGACATAGAGCTTATCGCGGAGATGCGAGAAGTCGAATCGCTCCAAAAGAAAGTTTGGGCATGTGACGACCGCGACGTTGTGCCTCTTACAATGCTCGTCGCCACGAAAGAAGTGGGCGCCATTCTCGTCGGCGCATTTGACGAATCGTCACTCGTCGGATTTGCCTACAGTTTCGTTGGCTACGAGCACGATCGCACTGTCCACCATTCGCACATGCTCGCGGTCATGCCCTCGTATCGCAACTTCAATCT
>JBPCLZ010000008.1:0-7009 GCA_051002775.1 Pyrinomonadaceae bacterium
TCGGAATGCTGTCAACAATTCTCCTGATTTGTTACGTCTCGCTGTTGCTGACATCTGCTCCGGCCACGCGGGACCAGCGGCAGACGGTTGAGCGCGCGGTCGCGCTCCTTGAGCAGCGCGGGTTTACGCGAGAGACGTTCGTGCTGCGACACCTCGTTAACTACCGCACGACGGACAACTGGTGGAACTTGCAGGTCGGGCACGAGAACGCCTATGCCGCCACGAACTTCCCCTTCGAGGTGGTAACGCTCTACCCGGAATTTTTCCAGACGGCGCAGGACGACACGGAGCGGGCCGTGATCCTGTTGCACGAATCCTTTCACCTGTCGGGCGCGGGCGAACCTGCCGCCCTCGCCGGCACGTGGCGCACCAAAGCCAAGCTCGGCTGGACAGAAGAGCAGTATGCCGGCACCAAACTCTGGCGCAACACGAAAGAACTAACGAGGCGTCAAGCACCGGAGTTGTTCCGCTGTGGTCTGGAACAGAACGAGGATTGCACCACGCAGTGAGCGCGGCACACTAGTGGGTCATTTGACAACTGAATAGCCATTACCGCCGATCCTAGTTTACACTCCTTCGTGGAGGTCTGCGATGAGCCGGCGACAAAAGAATCCGTTACGCGCTCTGACCGGTGATGAACGTTCCTGGCTCCGAAAGATCGCTCGCTCCAAGCGCGAGCCGTCCAGCCATGTAGCGCGGGCGAAACAACTACTGGCCATCGCCGAAGGTCATAGTTACACCGCAGCGGCCAATGCGTCAGGTCGTAAGTCCGGTGACGCCGTGGCCCAACTCGTCGCCCGCTTCAATCGTGAAGGGTTGCAGGCCATTGAGCCGCAGAGGGGCGGCGGCCCCAAACCGAAGTATGGTGTGCGAGAACGTGAACGCATCCTGGCAGAGGTGCGACGCGCTCCGAACCCGGAGCAGGATGGAACAGCGACGTGGTCATTGATGCTGCTGCGACGTGCCTTGCGTCGAGCACCTAATGGATTGCCTGAGGTGAGCACTTACACCATTCGTGCGGTCATGCAGGAAGCCGGCTTCAACTGGCCACGCACTAGAAGCTGGTGTGAGACTGGGACTGCAAAACGGAAGCGCAGGAATGGCGAGGTCGTCACAGTCGTTGATCCGGATGCGGAGCCAAAAAAAAGCTGATCGAGCGCGCTTACATGGAAGGGCCGAAACTCGGCCTTGCAGTATGGACCGAAGACGAAGCTGGGCCGTTCAAGACCGAGCCGGTGGCGGGGAATAGTTGGGAGGAGAATGGACAGCCACGAAAGCAGCCACATCAGTACAGGCGAGAAGGGACGGCGAAGATGTTGACGTTGTTTCACCCACAGAGCGGAGAGCTGCGAGCGCGTGGAGTGAAAAGTTGCACGAATGTGGTGCTGCATGGGTGGCTGAAGGAGGAGTTGGCACAGATTGTCGCCACGTTGCCAGTCCAACCTGAAGTAAGTATGGAGGAGAGCCGCAAGCTATGGCAGAGGTGGCAAGCGGGCTTACAAGTGAAGATCACCTTACGTAAAGATCCTGTCCCGCTCCGGATGTTGTTAGTGATGGACAACCTGGCTGGACACAAAACACCGGAGCTGGTCTTGTGGCTGTTCGATCATGGGGTCATGCCGTTGTACACGCCGCTCTCCGGGTCATGGCTGAACATGGCGGAATCGGTCCAACGGATCATCAAGCGGCGCGCTTTAGAGTGTCAGCATAAAGAGACAACAGATGAAATCATCAGCGTGTTAGAAGCCACAGTGCGCGGATGGAATCAAGAGCCGACGCCGTTTGAATGGGGTGGGAAGCGAGCCGCACGGCGAGAACGGAGTCGAGCACGACGCCACGCCTTAGGCGGGAGTGGAGCCTGTACGCGGCGGGCGATTAGACGAGCACCAACGCTGACGCAGCAATGGCAACGAGCATGTCAAATGACCCACTAGAGCGATGAACAACATCTTGATGCGATGTGGCTTGAACATCTGTATCCCTCCTGACAAGAATTTTCGACTGAAAGATTTGCGAGAGGATACCGTTTGCGGCGTGAAGAGTTCTGTGATCTCGCTCACAGTTCAGGCGAGAACTTGTTGTCGAGTTTCCTAATGAGGGTTCAACCGGTGCTGAGTTCGCGCAAGCCCTCCCGGTTCAGTAGCGCCACACGACCCCGGCGCAATTCGATCAACTCCCGACTGCGCATCTCATTCAAGATTCTCGTCGCCGTCTCCCGATGAACGCCGATTAAGTGCGCGAGTTCTTCGTGCGTGCAATGGACTTCGAGGGGTTCAGTGTGGAGTATGCCTGCGCGCTGCTCATAACCGGCGTGCTTGTGCGCCAGTTCCAAGAGCAAGGATGCGAGGCGTGCCGGCACGCGCTTGAGCGCCAAGTCAGCTAAATGTTGCTCGGTTTCAATTAACCGGTGTCCTAACATCTCGACGATGCGATAAGCAATGCGCACGTCGCCGAGCAGATGCGTCTTCACATCATCGCGGCTCATCAAACAGAGTGTGCAGGGCGTCATTGCTTCCGCATAGCTGCTGTAGAGCGCTTGTCCGAGCAGCGTCATCTCGCCGAAGAACGTGCCCGCCCCAAGGATCGCCGTCGTGAAAGCTTTGCCTTCAGCCGAGAGGTGGTAGAGCCGAACGCGCCCGCTCTTGACGAGGAACAGCACTTCGGTAGGCTCCTGCGGGCTGTAGAAAACAGTCCCCGCTTCAACCTCCTTCAAGGGCATACGCTCCCCCAAAGCTTCAACCTCGTCGGATGTTAAATCCTGAAAAAGCTCGACTTCCCGCAGGAAGATCTGCCTGTCGAGTACGGGTTTAGCTTTCATGTTCCTTCCTCAAGCCGATACATGGTCGTAATCTTCATTTACAAAAAACGCGCGTGCGCGAGAATGCGCAAAGGTTTCACATTACTTGAAGAAGGACCCTGTCCAAACGCGGAACCGAATCGGATATTTTGAATAATCAATTAGTTTCAAGATGAGTAAAGCGTGGCAACCAAAAAACTGGGAAGAGGCTTGTAAGCGCAACGTAGGACGGCGGAAGCTTCACATGCGAAAGCGCAAGGAGCGAGCTGATCGGATAGTTCGAATGCTCGTAGCAATGGAGGCTGTGCCTGAGTTGCGCGAGTGCGCCTATGGTTGGCTGACACTGACAGCCGAGACGATGAAGAATAGCAAAGCAACTGCCTCTAGGGACTTCGCCTTGGCCCGGCGCATCTACGCGCAATTCGCTCGAATGTTTGGTAGAAACCTGGAACCTCAAAAAGATCAGATCAAATGGGCTCGGAATCGCTTCGTTTGGCGGGCCGTACTTGTCGAGTGTTTGCTCTGCTGCCTTCTTGGACATCGGCGGCCAGTTCTCAATGGGTGATTGCACGGCGTCCATGTTTGCGACAGTCGGCGTCGCTTTCTCGCCGACATCGCCGCACGCTTCTATCTTCTGCGCGGCGAACGTGCCGGTAACTGCAACTTCCAATCTCTCTTTTGCTTCCGCAGCTTGCATCTTGTTGAGTCTAACTCTGCTGAGGGAAGGTGTGCTCTTAGCAGCAAATATTTATCTCGATGCGACTCGTCTAATTTTTATCCAGATCATCCCAGCCCCAATAAGGAACATACCTGCCCATAACGGAAAGCCGGAGTGTTGCTGTCGGCCGGCCGGTAGACTCACCGCCGCTCGACTCCCTTTGCTGGGTGAGTTGGTGTCGAGACCTTTGAGGAACTCAACCATATCTGCCCGTTGTGAAGCACCGGCAAGATAAAACGGATGCGGGGCATTCTCTCCACGCGCCGGATCGAGCAGGCTGTCCAAGCTCGATACTGAACCGTCGTGCAAGAAGATATTAGTGCGCGCCAGATCGAGCAGCAGCGGCATGGCGTTACCGCGCTTCTCGCCCCGGTCGCTCGCATCAACGACGATCATCTTGTCGTCAAACGTACCCGGCGAGTTCAAGATAGTGCTGAGTTTCGAGTCGCCCCGCTTGCCCACAGGAATCGGCGTGTATCCCGGCCAGATCGCCTTCATCTCCACCAGCATCGGCGGCACGAACTTGCTCTGATCCACGTTGTGGCACTGAGTGCAGTTGGTGCGAAAGAGTTCTCGACCGCGCGCCGCCATCTCCGTATTTACCCGTGCCGCGGCGGGTGCTTGCAAAGCATCCAGATAAGCGTTCATCTCGAGCAGTTTCTGGTTGTCCACCCGCCGCCCGACGATGCTCGCCGGGTCGCCGACCTTGCCGGTCAGGTTAGCTTTAACGAAGGGGTAGCCGGTGACACCTGTGTCTTTCAGAATCTTTTCGTACTCGCTGGCCATCTGCTTACCGGCGGGACCAGCCTTCATCTCCAGAAACTGTCGCCCTTCAGGCGTCAGCAGCGTCGTCGGATCAAGATTAGTGGTGTAGGAGGAGTTGCTGATGTCATCTAGGAGTCTGAACTCGCCCGCCGTGCCATACGGCGCGGCCAGGTCTTGGCGGAACAAGGGCGTGTTTTTGACGGGATTGCCATTGCCGTCCTGCGTCTCGTCAAAGGTGCCGACCGGGTAATAGGCGGGGTTATTGAGGTAAGCATCAACCTCTGCCTCTGTCGAATCCGGCCCCAAGCCTGAGGGCGCTCTTCCGATGCTCACTCCTAAGAACGTCTGCTGGAGATTAGGATAAAAAGCTCTTGAGTTAGCCGCCATCGCCAAGAGTTTGCCGACGTTTAGAGTCAGCGCTGCGGGGCCATCAACGCGGCGACCGATGGAGCCTCCCTTCGGCAGGTCGAAGACGGACTTATCTGTAATGGTGTGACAGATCGTGCAGGCGATGCCGACCTTGTCCCCATTTATAATGTCCAGCTTTCCATCTCCATTAGAATCTTTAGGGACAACACCCACCACGGCATTAGCATTGATGAGTGCCACAGTTGTCTTGGGGTCGTTGAGCATGGGAGCGTTCTGCGGCGATATATCTGTCCTGAGTTCCGCTTCCATCGCTTTGCGCATCGCGGGGTCAATGGCCTCAATGTCAACCTGCAATCCGGCCTCTAATGCCTGTTTGGGAGTGAACTTCGCGTCCATCATCCCCTTCGGCAGGCGCGCCGCATCTGTCCAGAAACCTTCATTGCCGAAAGTCTCGAAGCGGAAAACATCCCGACCGGCAGCGGAGTTTCCTGTTTGGTGAGGATTCGGATTTTCATTGATGCCGGGACCATCGGAAGCGGGATGTGGAGTCTTAACCTGCGCGGCCTCCTTGCTACGGTTGCAGGCAGCGCCGGATAAAGTGACTATCAAGACGCAAAGCACCAAGAAGAAGCGAAAGCTGCCATTACATCGGATCGATTTTGAAGACAACACCTGCTAGCTCCATTTCTCGCATTGAGGAGGAAAGACCTCTCGCTGCGGTTACGCCCGCGCCATTGCGGGTCTTTCCGCAGCCTTGTAATCCGTTATGAGCCAGACAACGAAGATCAGTACACCGGAAGCCACATAGAAATTGCGCGCCGTAGTGTCTGAAGCAAAACCAACGACCCACGGCAATGCCACTAAAGCAATGGAGACGACGAACTCACTGGCACCATGAAGCGTGAACGGGATCAATTTAACGAGACCCAAAGGAAACGCCGTCAAAATTGTTTCCGTGAAATGTATCGCGGCCAACGCATAAGAGATCACGCTTGGCGTGCTGGACATGCCGAGCAGAGTCGGCGCTAAGAGGAAAACGGCGACTAAGAGATAGTCGACGTACCCGTGGACGCGCGGGTTCAAGATTTTCATATTTCTCCTTAAACCAATCACTATTCGATGGCGTCGGTAAAAGCCTGATTCGGGTCTTATTAATAAGTTCTTCGATTATAAAGGCAGTCTCGACAAAGTTGCGTTGGTCGGCCAACGTTACATTCATCGCTCTTGTGGTTACTATTAGCTTCGTTGCTAATAGGAGCTGAGTATGGCGAATAGAGATCTGCAACGATTCTCGAGCCACTTATCCTGTCAGGGTTTGACAGGGCTGACTCTTGAACATCTGCCAAAGGACGACTCATTGGGTCGAGTGAGGCTATACCGCAAGGGCGCAGATATATGGCGACCGGACGACCGCGCAGACCGCATTTACTTTCTTCGCCGCGGTCAAATCGTGGTGATGTCGGGTGACTCTGAGGGTAACGAAGTCATCATGCAGGTGATCGAAAAGGGCGAACCGTTCGGGGAGTTATGTTTCTGTTCGCAGGAAAAGGGGTTGCGGCACACGACGGCGCGGGCTGTAGTCGAGAGCGAAATTCTTGAGATCAAGCACCGCGACTTTGTGAGCTACCTACAGCAGCACACAGATGCGCTGGTTAACTTCACCTTCACCCTCTGCGAGCGGCTCAGCGAAATGAGCCTTCGCGTGGGGGTGCTCGCGCACCGGGGGGCGGAAGAACGGCTGGGACGGCTCTTGCTCCAACTCGCGGCACCGCCCGGTCAGCAACACACGGAAGGGACGAATCAAGTGACACTTCATGTCGGTCATGAAGAACTGGCGAAGATGGCCGCGATGAACAGGTCGCATGTCTCCGTGACGATGGGTAAACTACGCCGGCGGGGGCTCGTGCGGTATGAGCGTAACCGCCCGCTCGTGGTTGATGTCCCTGGGCTTACAGCCTACTTGACAGATAGTTGAAAGAGTCTGAGTTGGGTAAAAGGTTACTCATTATAAGCCTACGATGTTCCCGCATTGGTACTTGAGAGGGAATTGGTAACTGTTCGGGTATTGTTGGCGACAAAGCGGACGCCGCGACGAAAAAGATCGAGCAAGCAGTTGGTCCAACATTATGATCAGCTGACTGCCCCTCAGGCTCGTTTGAAAAACTAAGATCAAGCGCGTGAGAGTGCAAGGACTAATCACTACCGGCACTCAAGTCTTCTCGAGTACAGGGCGCACAGCGGTGTTAGCCAATCTAGAGTCACGAGAACTGCGCGCAGCAATTACCCAACTTTATGAGTTATTGGACCAAAGCGTGGCGCCCCCAGAGCAGGCGCGCTTGTTGATGCTACACGCCGCGCAG
>JBPCLZ010000009.1:0-54186 GCA_051002775.1 Pyrinomonadaceae bacterium
CTGTGCAAGCCGGACATAGTTTACGTTTTAGACCGGGGACATCGTTTACACTTTTGAGCACTTACCATGCCAGCCTTTAGCTGGGGTAATGCTTTTGTTTCTTTCATCGAGTACACCGAGTAGATGAAAACTGTAACGCAATTCCCACCTCCCCTCGTCGATCGGTTTGAGTCCGACGGGCTCTTTAGCGAGGGTTTCCGAAAGGTAAAGCAGCTCTCCTCGCCACTTGATCTCGCCGTTGTGTCGCACCTGTCTGACTGTGACTCCCGACTCATATTGCACCTCGGGGAGTTTGGCCGGATAGGGGCGTGGAGAGATGCAATAGACGCTTCCCGGCGTGTTTCTTCCCAGCGACTCATGGCTGCGTTCCCAGTTATATTCCTCCAGAAAAGGATCGTAGTGGCGTTGCTGCTCATGGAGATCGCTTTGCGGCGCCACTGCTTCCTTCAAGGTTCGATGCATCCGCTCGTGACGCCCATTTTGGGCCGGTTTTCCCGGCTGAATCCGCTCCGGCTTGATTCCCAGCTTGATCCACCATTTCGAGAGCTGGCTGAGGCCGCCCAATGCCAGCGAGGCGAAAGGCGCTCCATTATCGGTGCGGATCACCTCGGGCAGTCCGGATTGCCGAAAGATCCACTCAAACCAAGGTTGCACTTCCTCCTGCCTGGGTCGCTCAAGCGCGCGGCACAAAAGCAGATACCGAGAGAAGTTGTCAGTGATGGTCAGCGGATAACAGCGGCGGCCGTTGCCCAGCAGAAAGTCGCCCTTAAAGTCTGCACTCCAACTTTGATTGGGGGCGCCACACTCTGCAAAGGGTTCGCTATACGGAGTCACCCGGCGCCGCCGCCGCTTCCGGGGTTTAACCAAACCCGCACCCTTCAGGATTTCGCCCGCCGTAGAATCCGCCGGCCACTTAAGTTCCGGCCGTTCACGGCGCAACCAGTCCAGCACTTTTTTCGGGCCCCACTTCTGGCGCCGAAGCTTGGTCTGCACAATCAGCGCTCGCAGCTCTTCCGCGGTTTGATTGGGATGACGGTGCGGCGCGCGTTCCAGTTCCGCAAGTCCTTGCAGTCCATGCTGATCATAACGTCTGATCCACTTATCGCCCGTAGGTCGGCTAATCCCATAGATTCGGCAAAGCTCGCTCTTGCGGTAATCTCCGCTCAACCAATCAGCTATCAATTGAATTCTCTGGCCCATGGCACTGGTTTCCTTCCACGGCATCGGCATCCTCCTCCTTGCCGACGCAATGTAAACCATGTGCCCGGTTCATTCTGTAAACTATGTTACCGGTTTGTACCGTCTTTCTCCCTCTCCCTTTGGGAGAGGGCCGGGGAGAGGGCTTGTGCGCGACAAGCTTCGCACCCTCCCCTAACCTCTCCCAAAGGGAGGGGAAGAAACCACGCACGTTTCCACAACTTAATCAGACGTTCTCGACGTTTTTCAGACAGGCACTAACGCGTTATGAAAACCTGCGTCAGGTAAACACTGCCGTCGGCAGCAACATAGGTTCCGATCGCTGACGCCTGAAATCCGATGTAAAGAATATTTCCGCGATGTGCGCCCGACATCATCCACCGCTCAGCTGCGAATGCGCCTGGATCCTCGTAGCCTTTGTTGTACGCAATGTTTTCCGCAAGCACCCGAAAATGAAGGATGCCCAGAGCGCGTGCGCGGTCTTTGGGCTGGAGGCCCTCCGGCGTTTCGTGCGCAAAGTAGCCACGCTTAGCCATTTCCTCCGAATGCATTCGCGCCATCAAACACAGCACCGGATCCCAGTCAAGTGGCATCAGTCCATTTTTTTCACGAGCTTCGTTGATCTTTGTGAACGCTGTCCGCTCCACGGCATTTGCCTCGGCGAACGCGGGCGTGGCGGCTTCGCTAAGCGACGAACTGTTAGCCGCGATTTCTTCTACTCGTCGCGGCCGCGAAACCGTATGAACCGCGGAACTCGAAATCAGCCTAGCTACGGGTGACTGTTGCCCACCTTGTCCGAAGGCTGAGGAGCTGCTTGCGAACAATAGGAGAACTGCGAAAACAAATATGAATGCCGCGGCGCCAGGTCTTCGTCCGAGCCTTACAGAACGATTAAAAATATGCATATTCAAAAGCTAGGTCTTTCGGCAGAGGGCCGATGCGCTGGGCCTTGAGGTAGGCGATTGAATGACGACCGGGACCGGGGCTAGCTGGTCAGAAAAGTCACTGCCAGACTAACAAAGTATTAAACTTTGATCAACAATTATTGTTAATGTTGGAACAGAGGTCTAGACAGATTTTGGTGGGGAGTCGGGCAGACTATCCGTCGATGCAAAACGCATCACGGCGGCCTCCCAGGAGCGGCGAACCGGATAGGCGTAAAGCAGCACTGCTATCGCAACGACTCCGGCTGCGTAGGTGTAAAAGTCGTTGCCAGTGAAGAGAGTGCCTGCAAAGCCGATGAGAGCTATCACACACGCCAGGAGAGCAACATGAACTGTGGTCTTTTGCAGCGTAGCCAGGAGACCTATGGGACCTTGCAAGCCGGCAATATCCTGCAGCCGCATGGCTGAAAATTTGGTTCTACGCAGTGCAATCGAACTCAAACCGAGCATCAAAATGCTGATACGCACCGCCATATCCAACGATGGATTGTTTTGTGGCGTGAGAAATTTCTTGCTCAGATAACCAATAACACAAAGCAGAAGCACGCCGATCAGCAAAGCAAGCACAGTTCTCGCCGTCGCGGCATGGCGGCGCGCTAACTCATCTTTCACATCCGGGGCTAATGCTGAACTCACTCTTGAAATCTCCGGCAGTTATGATCCGCTAAGTTACCAAGTTCGGCAAGCGAGTCGAACAACCGGAGGTCGGTGAGTTTATGTCCGATAAGCTTCAGCTTATCGTAAACGAGGCGACAAACTAAGGGGAGGGTCTGAATAGTCGGTGGCCTTGTTCCCCTCCCGTCGCGAGGGGTTAGGGGGCGCGAAGCTTGACGCGCACAAGCCTCTCCCCCACCCCTCTCCCAAAAAGGGAGAAGGAGAAAACTTCAAACTAACGGCGGCGGATCCAAAAAAAAAAAGGCCCGCTGTAAAAACAACGGGCCAAAAATATAGGTTCTTGAAAATCCTACGGCTTTATTCCCGGCGGCGGCGTTGCAGGCGGAGTCGTGTTAGCCGGCTGGCCCGGATTTTGGACTGGAGCCGAGGGCCGTTGGTTATTCACCGCTGGACGCGTGGTTCGCTGAACCGGCGCAGTGGGCGTTAGGTTAGTAGGCAGTTGCCCGTTGTACTTGACGGCTTCATCAATCAAATCGTTGCGGCCTTCTTTCTTGTCTTTACTAATCAGCACGCCATTTCCATTAACCGTAACGTCCGCCCTTCCCGACACCTGCTGCATCAAGTTGCCCATAAATCCCGCCTTCTCGGCAGGCATAACATTCTTTCGCGACGGATCCGGCGCAGGAATCGCGGCGCCGATAATCGACAACTGCTCTTTCGCTTTTTCCGTATAGTCGCTGTTGGGGAAGTTGCGCAAAAGATCCTGATAGTACTTGGCGGCTTCGTCCGGTTCCTCTTCGAGTTGATAAGTGGTCGCCAGACGAAACAACACTTCGTCTCGCAATGAAAAATTTGGATACTTATCAATTATCTCCTTCAGCCGAGACTGCGCACCCTTCAGTCCTGTGCCCCGACCTTTGTTGTAGCGTGCCTCGTGGTAGAAGCGCGCCACTCCCAGATTGTGCAAGGCCAGGCTTTCCTGCGTTTCGCGGAGGTGATCTTCCACTGACGCACGCAGGTTCGTTTGCGGGTACTGTTGCAGCAGCGCTTTCAGACGCTGTTCAGCTTTCCGTGCATGGGTGACGTCGCGATCGGAGAGACCCATCTGTCTCATTTCTGACTCCGCAACTTTGAGCATGGCATCATCAGCCAGCGGGTCGGTTGGAAAGAAGGTGAGCCAGTCCTGATAAGCCTGAGCTGCCTGGACCAGCGAGGAGGTCGTGCCCTCCAGATAAAAAGAGTCGGCAATCGCGAGTTTCGCGAGCGGCAAAAAGGCCGAGTCAGGATAAGTGTTGATAATCGTCGAGAACAGCAAGCGACCGATTTCGTGATTACCCTTTCGCACTTCTTTCGCCGCTTCCTCGAAAAGTACGCGGTCGCGGCCGGCTGCAACGGTGCCGGTTAGCTCTTCATACTTATTGTCGCCGCCACCGCCAAAAAGCCCGAGAAAGCCGCCACCCTTCTTTTTCTTCTTGTCGGAAGTGCTTGTTGAGACCGCAGAAGTGCGCGCACTCGCCGTCGATTGCAAGCCGGCTTCAACTCTCGTCTTAACGTCTGCTACGGATGTTTCAAGCCTTTCCAGAATCGTCTGATCATACTTTTCCGAGCGTTCCTGCTTTGAGCGCACGTCGTTGACTTCGGACAGAACGGATCTGACCTCCTTATCAAGTCCGCTTAGACGTTCGCGGGGGTCGTCGGGATTTTTCTTTCCTTTTTCACCCGCCGCCGCAGGCATAGAAGAGATTGCGCTGCTAAGTGAGCGGTGCATTGCTTCGAGTTTCGAACGCATTACGTCCAACCGTTGCAAGACAGAAAGATCGCTCGTAGCGCTCTGGGCCCACGCGGCGCCAAGCGATGCGAAAATCAATACAGCGCAAATCACCAACTGAATAGGAAACCGATAACGCATAAACAAACCTCCGAAAATCTACCCACCCTAACTTTCAGTAATAACTAAAAAATCAAACGCGCACCACCCTGACTTCAAACCGAACGGCTTTTTTTTTAAACCCATTGCACGGTAGCTTCGCGCAATTCGCGCACAGCCGCTTCAGGATCAGCCTGCCCGAAAATTGCCGAACCAGCCACAATAATCTCAGCGCCGGCATCGACTACGGCAGCGATGTTACGCGAATCTATTCCACCATCAATTTCAATCCGCGTCGATAATTTTCGATCTGCGATCATCGCCTTCAGTCGTCGCACCTTTTCTATCGAGGTGGGAATGAAACTCTGACCGCCAAAACCCGGATTGACTGACATGACCAGCACGTAATCCGCGAAGGGGAGCGCTTCTTCCAGGCTACCAACCGGAGTGGCTGGGTTAAGTACTACACCGGCCAGCGCGCCCGCGGCTTTGATTGACGTCAGCGTTCGATGCACATGTACATCTGCTTCCACGTGCACTGAAACCATTTTTGCGCCCGCAGCAACAAACTGTTCCGCGTATCTGCCTGGTTCCGAAATCATCAAGTGTGCATCGATCGGCAATTTCGTAGCGTCTGCAATCGACTTGACCACTGGCAGGCCAATGGTGATGTTCGGAACAAAGTGCCCGTCCATTACATCAACATGCAGGATGGTAGCGCCACCGCGTTCCACCGCTTCAATTTCTTCGCCAAGCCGAGAGAAGTCGGCAGACAAAATCGAAGGCGCAATATCAATGGTTCTACTCATCTTGAGTCAACTGGTTCAGCCCTGACAGCAACCAGACCTAAGGGTTTTCCCGGGTCGGCTTTGCGGCTGGAGAAGGCTTCGCAACCGGCGCGCGCCGGTTTTCGTTCACACTGCGGTTCATGTTGTTGTTAATGATCGATGCCGGGCGATTTGAGTTTAAGTTCGTTCCCGCATTTACGTTGCCGGTATTGGCGTTGCGATTGAGCGGGCGATTGCTGTTTGCGTTGCGATTTCTGTTCGCGTTCGAGTTTTCGTTTGCGTTCTTGTTTGTATTCTTATTGCGCTTTGGCTTGTTCTCGTTCGCCGCTGTTGATTCGCTTGTACTGGCGTTTTCGTCCGGTTTGTCGACCACCGCTTCAGACGCTTCACCTTCCTTGGCCGTGCGGCTGATGTCCATCGCAACTGTCTGACCGGCCTTTACTACCTCTCCGGCGCGCGGCACCTGAAACAGAACTGTGTCGGATTTCAGTTGATTGCTGGGTCGAGTCGCTCGCACGCGATAATTAAGTCCAGCACCGCCGAGGATGTGCTCTGCGTCAAACCGATCTTTTCCAACGACGTCAGGTACTTGAACTTCGGGACTGCGGAGAGACAGGTAAACGGTAGAGGCAAGGCCAAAAAGAAAAACTATCGCGATGGCGATCACGATGCCGAGCCGTCGAAGTGCCGAAAGTGCCCCGGTGGCCGTATTCACTTATCCAAATCTCCAATGAAGGCCGGCTACTCCAGCGGTCTGACTTCAGGATGCGAAGTCTAACATTCAGCGGCAGTCCCCGCAAAGTTACGGTCATTTGTCGAAGTCAGGTGTTTCTTTCAAACGCAGCGATGAAAAAACCGTCCGTGTCCTGATGTTGAGGCCACGTTCGCGCAGTTCCCGGGATGGTTAGCGCGTTGCCAAACGGCAAATGTATCAGCGAAAAGTTGATGTTGTTTTCAAGGAACATTTGCACGACCGATTCATTCTCTTCGGGCTCCACGGAGCAGGTTGAATAAACCAATCTACCGCCGGGGTTCACAACACGCGCAGCGTTCTGCAGAAGCTGCTTTTGCCTGAAAGACAAATCGTCGATGTCGTCCGCTGAGATGCGCCAGCGGATCTCAGGGTTGCGCCTCAACGTCCCGGTTCCCGAACACGGCGCATCGACTAGTACCCGGTCAAATAAACTCTCCCTGAATGGAAGCGGCACCAGGCCATTGAGCACCAGGCAGTGAATATTTCCTAGATTTTGCAGCTTTGCAGTGTCACTAATGGTCCGTAACCGGTGAGCATACACGTCGGCGGCGATGACGGAACCCGAGCCGCTCATTCCATCTGCGATTTGAGTAGTCTTACTCCCGGGCGCGGCGCATAGATCGAGGACCCGAACGCCGGGCTTGGCCGCCAACACCTGGGCCACCAGTTGCGACGCTTCATCCTGGAGATAAACGTTGCCGCCGGCGACGAGTCTGGTCAAAGATCGTGTTCCTTCGGGCAGGCGCCATGCATGTTTGGCAATCTTTGAGGGAACCGGTTTCAGGCCCTCGGCCCGGAGCTGTGGGATTACTTCAGCCTCCGACGCGCGCTGACTGACGACACGGAAAACGGTTGGAGGCGCCTGGTTATTGGATCGTGCAAAAGCTTCCGCTTCTTCCCTACCAAACGCTTGGCTCCATCGTTCAATTAACCAAGGGGGGTGTGAAGAAGCGACTGCAAGTCGTTCAACTGGATCAGCTATACCCTCGGCCGGATCAACATCGAGTTCGCCCGCGGCTCTGCGCAAGACTGCGTTAACTAACCCAGTTGCTGACTGCAGGCGCGCGCGCCGAACAAGGTTCACTGACTCGTTTACGACCGCTGAAGCCGGAACGCGTGATAGGAAGCGTAACTGATAAAGACCGAGTCGTAATATCAAACGAATCGCAACATCGAGGTTCTTGGTGGGCCGCTGGGTGAAATACTCTGTCAGACGATCCAGCCAAAGCTGCCAACGCAATACACCCATAACCAGTTCGTGAGAGAGTGCGCGGTCGCGAGCATCCAGTTCGTCTTCATTTTGGGACAACAGGATTGAGGCGTAAGCGCCGTCATGGACGCGCTGCAGGATTTCGAACGCCGCCAGCCTGGCGGGTGAAACAAGGTTAGTCTTGACCAAACCGATCGCCGATCTGTAGGTGAGTGCCGTTTAGAAAATTTCTCGCGACCATGCGCCGTTTCCCTTCCAACTGCACCTCGAGCAAACGCAGCGCAGTACTTTCGCCGCAACTTACAATCAGGTCGTCGCCATGAGCTGCAATCACTTCTCCAGGCGTCGCCGATTGTTGAGCTTCCTCGCCGGGTTCGGCATTCCACACAATGAGCCGCTGCGATTTCCAGTGGGTGTACTCATTGGGCCATGGCTGAAAGCCTCTGACGCGCCGCTCAATCGCAACGGCATTGGTGCTCCAATCGATGAGGCCGTCCGCTTTAGTCAGCAGTGGTGCAAATGTAGCTTTGCTCTCGTCCTGCGAAATAGGATTAATGTCATCAAGCCGATTGAGCGTTTCACCAAGTACTTCGGCGCCCATTTTCGCCAACTTTTCCATTAACTCGGGCGCAGTCTCGGTGGAACCGATGTGCGTTTCGCGTTGCAGGAGGATTGGACCAGAGTCGAGTTCCTCCTGAATAAACATCGTGGTCACACCTGTCCTCTCCTCTCCGTTCACAATCGCCCAATTCACGGGCGCGGCGCCGCGGTATTGAGGCAACAACGAAAAATGGACATTGATGCAGCCAAGACGCGGAGCAGTTAGATACTCGGCGGGCAGGATACGTCCGTAAGCTACTACCACGGCAAGGTCGGCCTGGTACGAGGCGAACAATGCTCTTGACTCTGCGGTTCTGATTTTTTGCGGCTGCGCTATATTCAGGCCGCGCTCCAGCGCGAACGTTTTTACAGGAGGGACATGCATCTTGTCACCGCGGCCCGCTGGCTTGTCGGGTTGAGTCCAGACGGCAACAACGTCGTGCCCATCGCTAAGCAGGCGCTGCAGCGATGGCACCGCTGAATCCGGCGTGCCCATGAAAACAATGCGCATCGAGTTTGCGGCTTCCTATTGAGTCAGCAAATAGCGGGGGCAAGCCCGCCTTCCTAACCTGAGAGATTTTCCGATCTGCGATCACCTCAATCTTGAAAGCCATTCATTCGGGAAATGGCGACAAGTAGGGATCAGCTCAGGGTTGGGAAGGTGGGCTTGCCCCCGCTCTTAATTCTTTAAATAGCAGCTCTCTTCTCGATGGGGCTAGCAGTCGCGCCCATCTTTTCTGCCGAGACCTTCGCCTGCATGAAGAGCAACAGATAATCGCGGCCGCCAGCCTTTGAATCCGTACCAGACATATTGAAGCCGCCAAACGGGTGCACGCCAACCAAAGCGCCGGTGCACTTGCGATTCAGATAGAGGTTGCCGACATGAAACTCGCGACGCGCGCGCTCTAGTTTTTCTTCATCCGCGCTATAGACCGCACCAGTCAAGCCGAACTGAGTGTCGTTTGCTATCTGCAAAGCGTGGTCATAGTCCGCTGCCTTTATTACCGCCAGCACTGGTCCAAAAATTTCTTCCTGCTCAATTGTCGCGCCTGGCTTGACGTCTGCGATAACCGTGGGCTCGATGAAAAATCCTTGCTCGCCAGCGGAACCTCCACCTGTCAAAACTCTGCCGCCTTCGCCCTTGCCCTTCTCAATGTAGTTGTTGATCGTTCTGAACGCTTTCTCGTTGATTACCGCGCTCATGTTTATCGTCGCATCGTTGGGCTGACCAATCTTGATCTTTTCCGTGCGCTCGACAATCTTTTCCAACATCTGATCATAGACGCGAGCATCGATGATCGCGCGTGAGCACGCCGAGCACTTCTGGCCTTGAAATCCAAAGGCAGCCTGCACTACTCCGGTCGCCGCATCTTCAAGATTTGCGTCTTCGGCGACAATGGTTGCGTCTTTGCCACCCATCTCTGCTACCACGCGCTTGATCCAAATCTGGCCGTCGTTGACCTTCGCTGCACGTTCATTGACTCGCAACCCGATTTCCTTTGAACCCGTAAAGGCAATGAAGCGCGTTTTCGGATGGTCCACAATCACATCGCCGACTTCAGCTCCCGAACCGGTCATGAAATTAACTACGCCGGTAGGCAGCCCTGCTTCTTCGAGTATTTCAAAAAACTTGTAGGCAATGGTTGGTGCGTCGGATGAAGGCTTCAGCACAACCGTGTTCCCCGTCACAAATGCGGCGCTCGTCATGCCCGCCATGATTGCGAGCGGAAAATTCCACGGCGGAATCACTGCCCCGACACCGAGCGGAATGTAATTCAGGTGGTTCTCTTCGCCCTGAAGTTTGACCAGCGGCTGATCGCCCGCATAGCGCAGCAATTCGCGTGCATAAAATTCGCAAAAATCGACCGCTTCCGCGGTGTCGCCATCGGCTTCTGCCCAGGTCTTGGCCACTTCATAAATCATCCACGCAGATAGCTCGTGTTTTCGCTCACGCATGATATTCGCGACGCGAAATAACAAGTCAGCGCGTTCCTTCGCATCTGTGTGTCTCCAGGTTTGAAACGTCTGGTAGGCGGATTCGACAGCCTGGCTGGCAAGGTCTTTGGTCGCCTTCTGAAAACGACCAACAACCTGCGTGCGATTGGCCGGATTGTAACTGTCCAATTTGCTGTCGGTCATGATGCGCTCGCCGCCTATGACTAGCGGATACTCGCGGCCCAACTCGCCTTTCACTTTCTCGAGCGCCGCGCGCATCGCTTGCGCATTCTCTTCTTTACTGAAATCGGTAAACGGTTCGTTACGAAATTCTGTGGACATCTTGAACTCCAATTAAGTTTTTTTTGAAATGTTATCACAAGCTTCTCAGACAAAAGAGCGGGGGCAAGCCCACCTTCCCCACCTGAGAAATCGATCGTCTTGAGATGTCATTTATCTGCGGATGGCTCTCTGGATCAATACGAAGACTCAACTGCCAGTAATCTCTCAGGTCGGGAAGGCGGGCTTGCCCCCGCTCTTTGGTTTGATGGCGCCTAACTCCACTTCCCTGCTTTCTGCAGTTTCTTGATTTTGCGCTTGACGAGTTCGCGCTTGATTGGACTCATCTTGTCCAGGAACACGATGCCATCGCAGTGGTCCGTTTCGTGAAGCATGCAACGAGCGGTCAGCTCTGTGTCGTCAATCTCAAATTCGTTACCGTTGATATCGTGAGCGCGCACAATCGCGCGTAAACTGCGCTCCACCGGCGTAAAGATTCCGGGGAACGACAGGCAACCTTCTTCACCATTTTGGTTGCCTTCGACATTCAATACTTCCGGATTGATCATCACTATGCGCTGGTCCGGATCCTTGCCGCCCGAACAGTCCATTACAAATAATCGTTTTGAGACCCCGACCTGCACTGCCGCCAAACCAACGCCGGGCGCCGAATACATCATCTCGAACATATCGCCGACGAGTGTTTTCAATTTGTCGTCAAACTCTGTGACCGGATCGCCCGGCGCGTCTAGCACCGGATGCGGCCACTTCACAATTTCCATCAATGCCATATATTGCGTTGGTCCCCTTAAACTTGGCTTCTGGTTTCAATTCTAAGTTGAACGTTGATTCAATGTCAGTCGGCGTTAACTTCATTTCGGATCGCAGCGGCGGTAATTAAGGAAGGCCTGTGCCTAATAACCTCGCAACTGTTCGCGATACCCTTCGTAGTTACGTTTCATTTCACCGATGCTATCGCCGCCAAATTTTTCGCGCAGCGCCTCAGATAGTGTCAATGCCACCATTGCTTCGCCAACTACGCCAGCGGCGGGAACGGCGGTGATATCTGAACGTTCAAAGCCCGCCGGCTCGTCCTGTTTCGTATCAATATCAACGGAGCGGAGCGGGCGTCGCAATGTTGAAAGCGGCTTCATGTGACCACGAATTCTGATCTCTTCTCCATTCGTAACGCCACCTTCCAAGCCACCAGCGCGATTCGTTTCGCGTATGAACTCTTTCGTCTCATCGTTGTACGCGATTTCATCGTGAACCTCGGACCCTGGCAACGCACTGGCTTCCTTTCCGGCGCCGATAGATACCGCCTTAACCGCGGGGATGCACATCACTGCCTGCGCAAGACGACCATCAAGTTTCAAGTCCCACGCCGTGTGCGAACCGAGTCCGGGGACGACTCCTCGTGCGACGACTTCAAAAATGCCGCCCAGGGTATCGCCTAATTCTCGTTTCTGATCGATCAGCTCGATCATCCGTTGCTGCGCTGCTGAATCAGAACAGCGCAATGGCGCATCTTCTGCGATGGCGGCTACCGCATCCCACGTTAACTCCAATGGTGTTTCAGGAATGCCGCCGAGTTGGATAACGTGGCTAAGAATATCAACGCCAAAGGACGTTAGCAGTTGCCTCGCAAGCGCGCCGCAAGCGACGCGAGCCGCCGTTTCTCGTGCAGATGCGCGTTCGAGAACGTTTCTGAGATCGCGCGCGGCAAACTTTTGGCCGCCCGCAAGATCGGCATGGCCGGGGCGCGGGCGTTTTAGTTCGCGTGATTTTGCTGCGGGGATTTCGTGCGGCTCGGCCGACATCACATCATTCCAGTTGGCCCAATCTTTGTTTTCGATCAAAATTGCAACCGGCGAACCGAGTGTTAAGCCCTGGCGAATGCCACTCAAAATCTGCGCTTCGTCCTGCTCGATTTTCATTCTACCGCCCCGACCATAGCCCCATTGCCGACGCTCTAGCTCATGATTGATGGCGGCCACGTCTACCGGCATACCGGCGGGCAGACCTTCCACAATCGCGACGAGCGCGCGTCCATGTGATTCGCCTGCGGTAGTGAAACGGAACGTCATTCGTAAATCGTGAATCGTAAATCGTAAAGTCGGTGATTTAATAGCTTGGAGTTGTGACGCGGTTTTGAAACTCTGTGCGGCCTCTGAGTTCTTCGTGGCTCTGTGGTGAGTTACTTAAGATTGTTTACCACAGAGTCACAGAGAACTCAGAGGACGCACAGAATACCTGCTTCCAGTCACTTATCGTAAAAGTTCCTCCGAGAAAATGTTGCCACGGCCGAGTATACCCGCCGGATCGAAAGCACGTTTCAAGGCTGCCATCTCGCGCAGATTTTCTTCGCTATAGAATAAGCGCAGGTAATCTCGCTTAAGCTTTCCAATCCCATGCTCTGCTGACAGAGTACCGCCGACGGCAGCAGCCCGCTTTAGAAACTGCAAATAGATTTCGCGCGCTTTCGCCGCCTCGTCATCATTGCGCGGCAAAATGTTTACGTGAACGTGATTGTCGCCGATATGACCAAAAATTGTGTAACGCAGGCCGCTGGGTTGTAGCGCCTCCTGATAGAAACGCAACATGCCGGCAAATTCCGCATCGGGGACTGACATATCAGTAGAGACTTTTCGTTGATTGTGCCGCGCAAACCATTCATTCATTAGCACCGGCAGCGCATGTCGAAACTCGCGCAACTTTGCCTGGTCCACCTCGCCGGTTGCGAACCACGAATTGTTCATCAGCGCTTGATTCTGTTCTAGCAATCCGAGCCATTCGCTCATCAACGAATCATCGTTGGCGGTCGTAGTTTCCTGTTCAAAAAAAACAGCGCCCACCGCTTCGACGGGAATCGTTTCATATTTCTGACGCAGGAAGTTAAGCGACTCGTTATCGAAATATTCTAGTGCGCGCGCCTCGAGCGCCGCTGGGTAATCTCCGCCAGAGGATGAACGCGGCCTCGCTTGCCGATCAGTCACTTCAAGCGCTTTTTCCATCAACGCGCCGAGTTTGGCCCCGGGCGTTTGCGATTCTCGACTAGTAAGCGAGCGACCGCGCACCGCTTGAACAAATGCAAGTAAGTCGTCTTCTGCACTAAAGAAAACCACGCCACTTAACAAGGCCTCGGGCTTTGGTAGTAGCGCTACTTCGATTTCCACGATCACGCCGAGGGTGCCTTCGCTGCCAATGAACAGATCAAGCACATCCATCTCGGGCGCGACGTAATATCCCGCGGCGTGTTTGCGCGTATGCGGCATCTGGTAAGTGGGCAAGCGTGCTTCAATCGTTCGACCCGTTGACAGTGGAATCTTTATTTGTCCTGACGGCCCGGCGCGGAGCTCGCCTCGCCGCAGATCAATTATGTCGCCCATCGCCAGCGCGATCTTCAGACGCTGCACATATTTCCGCGTTGGTCCATATTTGAAAGTGCGCGCGCCTGAAGCATTAGTAGCCACCGTGCCGCCAAGAAAACAACTGCGCTCAGTGGGATCTGGTGGATAAAAGAGGTGCTTGGAGTCGACGAACTTTTGCAGCTCGGCCAGTCGCACTCCCGCGTCAGCCACGGCGCTGCCACCGCCGTCCTTGTTATGTGCAATGCTCTTAATTTGATTGAGTTTATCTGTTGCGAGAATGATGCCTGCGGAGGGAATACGGCCGCCGACTGTGCCAGTACCTGCACCGGAAATTGTTACCGGCGTCTTGTGTCGCGTTGCTGCGCGCAGAATCTCAGAGACCTCGTCGGCCGTCTCCGGAAACACCACCCGATCCGCTTGACCTGACTCCATGTAGCTTGAGTCGGAAAGGTAGGATTGAATTTCGTCAGGATCGGATTTCGTTAACATTCTCGGATTTTTCGGCTAAGTGCGCATTTGAAAGTTGCTAACGTTGGAGCTACCGCTCAACCTGGACCACCTCACAGGTTAGGAAGGGGCGGCTTGGCCCCGCTCGTTGAATGCCGCTTAACCAAGCGGGGGCAGCTATCCTTCCTGACCTGAGAGCCGTTCCAGTCGAGAGTCACTCCCTGGGATCTACTTTTTCCATGCCCGGAGAGGAGCCGCTCAGTGGAGAAATCACGCAAACTGCAACTCCCGCTCGCGCAGAAACCTTATCCGATCCCGCAGCTCAGCCGCGTGCTCAAACTCGAAGCGTTTTGCCGCACCACGCATTTCGGCCTCTAACCTGACAATCGTCGCTTCAATGTTTTCAGGCGAATAGTCTTCAATCTCTTCCCATTCCGCGGGTGTCTTGAAGTAATCTGCTTCCGAAACCGAAATCAAGGTGGATTCGATCGGCTTCACAATAGTTTGCGGCGTTATGCCATTGTCACGATTGTAAGTCTCCTGGATTGCACGGCGCCGATTGGTCTCGTCCATTGCTCGCTTCATAGAGTCGGTAATGCGATCGGCGTAGAGGATCGCTTTGCCCCGAACATTGCGCGCGGTGCGGCCAATAGTCTGAATCAGCGATTGTGCCGAACGAAGAAAGCCTTCCTTGTCCGCGTCCAAAATTGCCACCAGGGAAACCTCCGGCAGATCGAGGCCCTCTCGCAAAAGGTTTATGCCGACTAAGACATCAAACTCACCCCGCCTGAGATCGCGAAGAATCTTAATACGGTCCAACGTCTCAACATCGGAATGCAGATAACGTACCCGGACGCCGACTTCCGTAAAATACTCGGTCAAATCTTCCGCCATGCGCTTGGTCAGCGTCGTGACCAGCACGCGCTCATGTAGCTCGGCACGTTGCCGGCACTGTTCGAGCAGGTGATCAATTTGACCCTTAACCGGCTGAACCTCGACTTCAGGATCCGTGAGTCCGGTTGGCCTGATGATTTGCTCAACGACTTCACCACCGGATTTTGTCAGCTCGTAGTGTCCGGGCGTGGCTGAGACGTAAACTGCCTGACCGATGCGCATCTCAAATTCCTGAAAGTTCAGGGGCCGGTTGTCCAATGCAGAAGGCAGGCGAAACCCGTATTCGACCAGCGTGCGTTTACGAGACTGATCACCTTCGAACATTCCTCGCACCTGCGGAATGCTCTGGTGCGACTCATCAATCACCATCATCGTGTCGCGCGGAAGGTAATCCAAAAGCGTTGGTGGCGGCTCGCCGGCTTTTTTGCCGGTAAGATGGCGCGAATAATTTTCGATACCGCGACAGAAGCCCATCTCCTTGATCAACTCCAGGTCAAACATCGTGCGTTGATGCAGGCGCTGCGCTTCAAGCAGTTTGCTTTCCTGAATTAGTTTTGGTTCCCACCATTCCAATTCGTCTTTGATTGACTTCAGCGCTCGGCGAATGGTCGGTTTCGACATCACGTAATGACTCTTTGGATAGATCGGAATGCGCGACGTATGTTTCTGAATCACTTCGCCTAGCAGCGGGTCGATGGTTGAAATCGAGTCCACTTCTTCGCCCCATAACTCAATACGCAACGCCTGATCCTGATAACTAGGAAACACTTCAACCACGTCTCCGCGAACGCGAAACGTCCCGCGCTGAAAGTTCACGTCAGATCGTTCATATTGCAGCTCGACTAGTTTTTGCAGCAGCGTTTCACGCGCGATGCGCGCGCCGGGTTCGAGAAAGAGCAGCATGCCGTAATAGGCGTCGGGATCTCCAAGGCCATAGATGCAGGAGACGCTGGCGACTACGATCACGTCGCGCCGTTCAAACAAAGCACGGGTCGCCGACATGCGCAGGCGATCAATCTCTTCATTGATGATCGCTTCTTTTTCAATGTAGACATCGGCGGCCGGAACGTAAGCTTCGGGCTGGTAATAGTCGTAGTAAGAAACGAAGTACTCGACCGCGTTTTCGGGAAACAGCGATTTGAACTCCTGATAAAGCTGCGCGGCGAGCGTTTTGTTATGGGCCAACACCAATGTTGGGCGTTGAGTGCGTTCAATGACGCTGGCGATCGTAAATGTCTTGCCACTGCCGGTGATGCCGAGCAGGACCTGATCTTTGAGCCCGTCGTTAAGACCGCGGACAAGCGTCTCGATCGCCTGCGGCTGATCGCCTTTGGGCTCATAGGTCGTATGAAGTTTGAATGCCATTAACTGGTAAATAGTAAATGGTAAATCGTAAATAGCCTAAAGGCCGTAAATGGTAAATCGTAAATGGTTAATGGTAAAAAGCTGTGAAGGGTGAATGGTAGACAGCAACTGGTTTATAAGATTCAGAGGGTGGATTTGAGACAAGAGTTCCCGCAGAAACGAGAAAGGTCGTGAAGAACCTAGATGTTTCTTCACGACCTTCGCGATCTTAACCATTGACGATTTACGATTTACGATTCACGGTCCTAGGCGATTTACGATTCTCGGCTCTTAGGCTGCCGACGAGGCGTTCTCGCGCGCCTGGCTACTAATTTGGTAAATCGCTTCCATCACCGCTGAGCGAACTTCCGAGGGCAGTGAGCCGCGGACCGCAAGACGGCGAAACGCCGGTACGATCTCTGGTTGGCCACTCAGTGCAAGCAGCTTGACCACCGAAATCCTAACTTCAACGTTTGGGTATTCCTCAATCGCCTGCATCAGTGGTTGTACCTCGCCGGCCTTGGCCATCAGGAACAACAACGAAAATGCATCGTAGGTCTTTTCGCGACTTTCACCGCTTAGGTTTCCGACTGCGCTGGCTGCCAGCCCTGATGACGCGAGCGCGTGCCCAATCTTGCGTCGCCTGTCGGGCGTGCCTTCACGTAGCGCGCGAGTAAAGGTCGCGGCACGATCAGGTTGCAGTGCAAACAGCGCCTGCGCCGCGGCGTTGCGAACTTCAACTGATGGATCGTCGAAGGCGCGAGTGATGCAACGGAAGGCGTCGTCACCGCCAATTGCTACCAGTTCACCCAGGGCTGCTTCGCGCTCAGCCGCGTCAAGACTACTCAACCGTTCCACGATTTCTGAAGGGATGCCGGCATCGTCTTCGGCAAAAGTAATTCCCTTCTCCGCCCTTAGGACGTCGATACCTTTCGGGGCTTTCCCAGTCTGCGATCCAGCAGAGAACTCTTCCTGGATGAGACTAGCTGATTCAGTGTAAAGCGAGATAACTTCAGCATTGTCGTTATGCTGGTTCAGGTTGACATCATCCCACGAGTAATTCTGAACAGATTCAGAAGCTCTAGGTCTAACCAGAAATGTCTCTCCCTCCAGCTCGGGCTGCGATTCTTCGTCAGCCATGAGAATAGTTGGTTCTTCCCTCAACCGTGCTTCAGTTTCCGCACGACGGAGTGACTCTTCCTCCGCTCGGAGTCGTAACTCTTGAGCGAGTTGACGAGCTTTCTCTCCTGCCTGGGCGCTGGCTTCTCTTTCCGCTTGCAATCGCGCTTCCTCTGCTTGTAACTCGGCTTCCATTTGAGCCCGACGGCGCGACTCTCCGTCAGCACGCAGGCGAAGCTCTTCAGCAAGCAAGCGCGCTTTTTCTTCAGCTTTGGTGCATTCTTCCTGTTCAACCCGCAAGCGGTCTTCTTCTTCCTGCAAACGCAGTTTGGCTTCAGCGCGACGTTGCTTTAATTCTTTCGCAGCTTTAGCGCGAGCGTGTTTTACAAGTTGGGCGGCTCCCTTTTCAGCTTCGGCGTAAGCTTCCTGTTCAGCCTGTAATCGCGCTTCTTCTTCCTTCAAACGCGCCTCAGCTTCAGCACGACGCTGAGCCTCTGCTTCGACTCTTAAGCGCAGCTCTTCAGAAAGCCGATGTGCTTCGGCTTCGGCGTTGACACACGCTTCCTGCTCTGCCTGAAGACGTGCCTCCTCTTCTTTCACTCGCTGCTCGGCCTGGGCGCGTAACTGGGCAACTTCTTCGGCCTTCATACGGGCTTCGTGGGCCAACCGCTGGGCTTCTTCTTCAGCCTGTGCGCGAGCCTCAGCAAGTCGATGCGCTTCTTGTTCAGATCTTACGCGCGCTTCCCGCTCGGCTTGTAGCAGCGCTTCTTCTTCTTTGAGCCGCGCTTCGGCTTCTGCGCGACGTTGCGCTTCTTCTTCAGTTCGCAATCGCAGTTCTTCAGCAAGGCGGCGCCCGTCTTCCTCAGTTTTTGCGCACGCTTCCTGCTCCGCTTGCAGACGAGCTTCCGCTTCCCTAAGACGCGCTTCAGCTTCTGCGCGACGGCGACGCATCTCTTCTTCAGCCCTCAAGTGCGTTTCTTCGACAACCCGATGTTCTTCTTCTTCTAATTTCGCATGCGCTTCCAGTTCGGCCTGAATACGCGTCTCTTCTTCTTTCACTCGCTGCTCGGCCTGCGCGCGCAACTGGGCAACTTCTTCAGCCTTCGCTCGAGCTTCGCCGGCCAACCGCTGGGCTTCTTCTTCAGCCTGTGCGCGAGCCTCAGCAAGTCTATGCGCTTCTTGTTCGGCTCTTGAGCGCGCTTCCTGCTCGGCTTGTAGCAGCTCTTCTTCTTCTTTCAGCCGAGATTCGGCTTCTGAGCGACGCTGCATTTCTTCTTCAGTTCGCATTCGCAGTTCTTCAGCAAGGCGGCGTGCTGCGTCTTCCGCTTTGGCGCATGCTTCCTGTTCTGCCTGCAGACGTGCTTCAGCTTCCTTGAGACGCGCTTCCGCTTCTTCGCGACGCCGACGCATCTCTTCTTCGGCCCTCAAGTGCGTTTCTTCGACAACCCGATGTGCTTCTTCTTCTGCTTTCGCACGGGCTTTCTGTTCAGACTTTAGACGCGCCTCTTCTTCCTTTAAGCGCGCTTCAATTTCCTGACGACGGCGAGCTTCCTCCTCAGCCTTTAGTCGAACCTGTTCAGCCAACCGCTCTGCGTCTCGCTCAGCTTTAGCTCTGGCTTCCTGTTCTGCTTGAAGTCGATCAGCTTCTGCCTGCAAACGAACTTCGGCTTCCGCGCGTCGGCGAGCTTCTGCTTCCGCCCTCAAGCGCGTTTCTTCGGCCAAACGGCGGGCTTCCTGCTCGGCCTCGGCAATTCGGCGTGCCTCTTCTTCAGCCTTTGCGCGCGCTTCATTTTCGGCTTGCAAGCGACCTTCTTCTTCTTTCAAACGAGACTCAGCCTCGGCACGGCGCTTGATTTCCGCTTCGATGCGTTGACGCTGCTCTTCCTCGGCCTGGCTCAAAGCCATGATCTCAGCCTTGATTCGCTGTTCCTTCTCGGACCGTTGCCGGGCCTCTGACTGCGCGCGTTGCTTCACAGTTTCGAGACCAGCAAGGTGACGTTCTGCTTCTTCGGCTTGCAACCGTGCTTGTTCGGCGGCGCGGAGCTGCTCTTCCTGGGCGAGACGTCGCGTTTCGGCCAACAGCAACTCTTCCGCGCGGCGTTTGGCATCAAGCTCCGCGCGTTGCCGGGCCAGTTCGGCCTGACGGCGTGATTCGGCTTCAGCCTGGTTTCGTTCCTGAGTTTCAACCAGCAGCCGTGCTTCTTCTTCCGCCTTTAGTCGTGCATCGTCCAGTTCAGAACGGCGGCGCGACAACTCGCCTGCTACCTGCATCAATGTTTCCTGTTCTACGGCCAGTTGCGATTCTTCAGCACGACGGCGCTCCTCCGCTTCGCGACGCCGATGCTCTTCGTCGGCCTGGCGCTGAGCCTCTTGGGCGGCACGTACCCGAGCTTCTTGTTCAGCACGCTCTTGTGCTTCGCGCTCCGCAAGAATGCGAGCTTCAACCTCGGCTCTCAAACGCATCGCTTCTTCGGCGCGAGCCTGCGCTTCAGCTTCGGCCTGACGTCGGGCTTCTTCTTCCGCGCGGCGTTTTGCATCCTGCTCTGCGCGAATGCGCGCTTCAACTTCGGCTCTCAAGCGCGCTTCCTCTTCCGCCCGTGCTTGTGCTTCGGCCTCAGCTTTGCGCCTTACTTCTTCTTCCGCCCGCCGGCGAAGTTCTTCATCGACGCGACGCCGGACTTCTTCTTCAGCTTTGCGACGCGCTTCTTCGATCGCCCGCGCACGCAATTCTTCTTCTGCACGGCGCTTTGCTTCTTCCTCGGCGCGGCGGCGCGCTTCCTCTTCCGCGATCCTGCGCGCGGTCTCAGCCTCAGCTCGCTTGCGCGCAATCTCTTCAGCGGCTTTGCGTAGCGCTTCAGCCTCTAAACGAAACTTTGCTTCTTCTTCGGCACGCTGGCGGACTTCTTCTTCAGCACGTGCGCGGGCCTGGCGTTCCGCGAACACGCGGGCTTCTTCCTCTGCGTTTTTGCGGGCAGCTTCTTCCGCTGCACGGCGTTTCATCTCTTCTTCGGCACGTATGCGCGCTTCAATTTCCATGCGCGCCTGTGCTTCGCGCTCGGCTTTTATTTTTGCTTCTTCTTCGGCTTGCCCGCGTGCAACTTCAGCTTCAATCCGTTTACGTTCCAACTCTTCAGCCGCGCGTCGCAACGCCTCTTCTTCGACGCGTAACCTTTCTTCAGTTGCCGCAAAAGCGTCTGGCGATGGTGGTGCAGAAACAGGGGGCACGAAGTTAGTGGCCGGCGGCGGCCCAAATGAATTTAGGTACTCAGAAAAAATCTCACGCTTGGGCTGAGCAGGCACAAACGATGAGACCGGTTGTTCCGGCACAAGCGAGGAAATCGGCTTTTGCGGTATATCAATAACTGGCGCCTCGGGACGGCTAACGCTTTTAGCGTTCGTAACCGAAATAGCGTTGATGGCTTGATGAATTACAGCTTCCGGGAGTTGGCGGGAGTTCTCGCGAGTTAGTAGGTCGTGTAGCGGTGAAATTGCGGCAACATCGCCGGCCTGTGCCAGCGCTTCAACTGAGGCGCGACGTACTTCCGGCGCGCTGTCATAAAGCGCTGCAATCAGACTCGCCGTCGCACTCGAGGTACGCGCCATTCCCAGCTTCCGCGCCGCTGCTGCGCGCTCCGCGGGTGAATCAGCGGTCCTCAATTGACGGGTGGCGTCGTCGAAATATCCATGGCCTATAAAGGCACGCCGCGCAGCGTCGCTAGTGTCGCGATTCCCACTGCTCAAAGCAGTGAGTAATTGTGAGGCAATAATCTGTCGCGTGACCGAATCTTGCGCATCAATGAGGTTGACATCATAGTCGCGGCCTGCCAATAGCTTCTTGACTTCACCTTCCGCACGTTCAAACTGAGTCGAACTAATTGATAAGGGCTGTTCTTGAATCAAGGATCTTGCCTCCCGGACTTTCGTATGACTGGCGGGAGCCCGACCTTCGGTTACTTCTGAAGTTTGAGAGGTCGAGGCTTGAGTCTGGCTGGCAGACTGATTTTTTTTCTTGAGGAATGCGATCAACTGAGGTTTGCGGGCAGTAAGTTCGTCGCGCAGGGAAGGCGTCAGTGCGCCCTTGGGTGCGTCCACAACAAGGCGATCGCTATCGCCGCCTTTCAGCGTAAGCTTAATCCCAAGCGCTTCACAAGTTTGTATCAATGAATCAACGGTCATAATTCAAAAACCTCCCGCTCCTCGCTCCTGGACTCACGATCGGCGACGACGACTGAACTGACTGAAGGCCTCGCCAGAATTGCCGACCGGCCTGCAGCAGCCTCTGCAGAAGATGCAAATACCGGTCCTGGGGCCACGCGACCCCAATTAGATTTTTGCGGCGGCTCGCTGCTTCGCGAAGCGCTCACAATAGCAGGCTCTGGCTTAGGAACAGTCACTTCGTCCAACTCAACGTCGCTATCGTATTTCGGTTGCACAAGCGGAAGCTTCGCGCGAGTTGCGCTGGGCTTCTTCGTTCTGCCGCGATAAAAAAATACAGCAGCTAACACGAGCAGTCCTGCCAAAATTAATGCGCCGATTAACGCACCGGTTTGATTTGCTGAAATCCACTCACTGAGAGTCTTTGGGGAATTAACCGCAATACGGGTGGATCTAAAATTGGGCGAACTTGCGGGCGTACTGCTCGCAAGCGCCGGCGTATAGCTGGGCGTCGCAGTGTAATTCGGCGTAGGCACCGGCGAAGCGACGTTCAAAGGAGTAGGAGTAGCAACCGGTTTGCTGGTAGAAGCGTTTGTTCTGCCCTGGTAGCCTTCAGTCCTGGAACTCCGCACACGTTGAGGCAGACTTTGATTACTTTCATTCCGGGGTACATTGACAAAACGTTCGCGGGAAATCTGTGAGGAATCCAAGGGCGCCGGTCCCGCTTCAGCGGGTTGACGTTCTTGATTGTTTTGACCCGCAAAAGTGCGATTGACCCGTGCGGACGTTGGATTACTTGCGACGTTGACGCGCTGGCTTCTATTGGGCGCGGTGAAGATCACCTCGAGGCGGTTCGAGTGCTCATCCACACGAGCGCTGGCGCCCGGCTGCAACTTGAAAGAAACCACCACACTGTCGCCAACTTTTTGCACTTGAACGTCGTCAAATCCGTCGCCATGAAAGGTCGGTTGGGAAAAGGAAAACGCCGCCTGGGGAATCCTCACATAGAAACGATCGCCCCGCCGAAAGCCTTCGTAATCATTAAGGGCTTCGTCTGAGATAATTGTAACGCGCGCGCCTTCAGCTGCCTGACCCAGTTGGAGCGAGGTGACTTGCTTCTGCGCTTTAAGTTGTGCTGAACTCGAAATAAACGCCACCCAAACAAGACATACAGACGCCAACAGGACGGCGATGCAACGCCATCCGTTCGCAAAGAGTGTCGACTTGATCAAGTTAGGTTTCATTGGGGCAACGAACGCCAATCGCTAAGGTATTATGCGATCCGCAACTTCACAGTCCAGACCTTAGCGTTCAATTTCTTCCTGGTTCGCCTGTTCTTCGGACTCGAAGCTGGATTGCATGTTTGGTTCAAGATACGCACCGAAGAGTTCGCCCTCCGCTTCTTCAGCGAGAGGCTTTTCCTTGACCAACACAGCTTCAATTGTTTCCTCCGGCTTTAGCTTGCCCTGGTCGAGGCGATATATTGCCTCCAGCAAAGCAGTCTTAACATCTTCGCGCATGCCGTCCTTCACAGCCAGTTCGCGCAATTGTTCAAATATTTCAGGCTCGCCGGTACAGGCCAGCAGATGCACTGCTTTTAAACGAACATCGATGTTTGAATGATCTGCAATCGCATTCAAAATAGGCTCGTTGACTTTGGCTCTGGCCAACAGGCAGATCAGCGTGAAAGCTTCGTACGCCTGACGATGATCGCTGGAGGCAAGTCGATCGAGATTCTGCGAAACTATCCCGGCTTCAATACAAGCCTTGGCCACATTTTTAATTGTTTCTTCGTCGCGAGACTCGATCAGGCGGGCATACGCATCGGCGCGGTCGAAGCTGAGGCGACTTAAGGAGCGCGCCGCCGCGGCCCGCACCTCACGCGTGTCGTCAGACAATCCAAGCAGCACCGCAGCGAACACTGACTCGTGATTGATGGCTGCCAGACCGGAAATCGCTTGCGATCTAACGGTCGGCTCCGAGTCGTTGCGCGCGACTAATGTGATTGCACCGACAGAACTCTGCACTGGAAACTGCACCAGCATTTTCACTGCTTCTGCTCGTTCTTCGGCGTTGTCGCTTTCAAGTAACTCCAGCGCATCGGCGAGTGCCGGATCGTCGGCACCTTCGGGCAAGTCTTCAACCGGTAAAACTGGCTCGAGGTGCGTGATTTCCTCGACGATGTTGCCTTGGCCTGAACCCAATAAACCGGGTTCAGGGACGGCGTCAAAAAAGTCCAGACCTTCAACTGAACAAGCACTTAGGGTGCGGCTCAACAATGCGCTGGGCACATCCGGATGAGTTCGTGCGATGTCGAGTAATGCTCCGATGGCGGACGGAATCTTTAACTCACCAATACTAACAACTGCCTGGTTGCGCACGATTGATTCAGAATCGGTAAAGGCTCTCAAGCAAGAACGGTAACGCTGCCGGCGATTTGATATCGCCTAGCGAGCGCGCAGCTGAAGTCCTCTCGAATGCGTCTGGAGCAAGCAACAGTGACGCACACTGACGTGCTACGAAACCGTATTCTTCCAGGGCTTCGCGAGCGCGACGCCGCGCTGACTCGTCATTGTCTGAAGAATTCACGCTCTTTATTAGGGACGTTTCAATGGCACGTCGATCATCGCTGGCGCGCGAAGCTAGCACGTCGATCCGGTGAGCTTGTCCCAAAATCAATTTGCCTACTTCCTGATCGATTCGATAGGCGCCATAGAGCGAAGTGGGGCCAGCAGGTAAACGAACAACCGCAGAGCGAGATGAGCCATTTGCGCCGGAATTAATTCTGGCCAACCCTGTGTTAGCGGCAGCGCCGTGTCCGTTGGAGGACACCACGCTCGCGTGATCAAACACTTCTTCTTCTTTTTCTTCACTAACGGCCAACTCTTCGCTCACAGCGACTACTGCCCCACGGGAACGCAGTTTGCGCGAAACGAGCAAACCAAATAAGCCTAGCGAAAAAACGATCAACACGCTGGTGCCTGAGAAGATTGAGGCCATCCAACCTTCGTCTCCAGATTGGACGTTAATCTGCGACGGACCAGGATCAGTTACTGGATTCGGCCCGCCTTCATTCGGCACGATTATCGCAGGATTTACATTGTTGACGGGGGTCGCTACTGGGGCGGGTTTTGTTGTCAACTGCTCTGGCGTGGGACTCAAGTCCGCAACGGTAGACGAGAGTTGAAAAGGTTGATTGTCACCGGAGGTTTGGGCCCTTGAGCGAGGATTCTCAAATAACAGTTGCTCTTCAGGGGAGGAAGTAACAACACGATCAACTTCTACAGCTCGAGGGTATAGTTTGCCATCGACCGTCAACTGCAAGCGGCTGCCGTCATTCTGGAGACTGACATTGGCGCCGGCTTTTGTTTGCAAAAGAATTTCCAAGGAAGTTCCAACACGACGTGTTCTTACTCCGCGCGGCACACTCAGTGAATCGACCGCAACTGTGCTAGGCAGGACAACGTGATAGCCCTCGCTGTCTTGCCACGTTTGCGCCCGAGCGAGCGAACCATCCGCGATGATGGAAATCGTAGTTGCGCCGCCTGTGGGCTGAGCGGCGATTGTAGAAACCTTAACGGGAACTCGCAGCCTTTGTGCCTGAGAGGCAAGCAAAGGAAGAATAAACACGACGGCCATGATTAAAGTCAGGCCGGCGAATCGTCTCCTCTTTAGCAGACGCGCTAGGCGGTCAAGATTGCCATGGGTCGCTCGACGGGTTTTTGAATTGTGTTTCTGCATTGCTTTGAGGGCTGGTTTGGCTCGGAGTTTGAGCCTTTGCCATTTCAGGAAGGAACGAACAGGACCAACTACCTTGATGATTTGTTCGCAGTTGGAGACTGCTGTTGGCGAGACGACGAATGAAAGCTATTGTTCGTCGCTGAATTTGTAGCCGATTCCCCAAACGGTCAAAACCATTTGCGGGTTTTCAGGATTATCTTCGATCTTGGCTCGCAATCGGTTGATGTGCGAATCGATCGTGCGATCATAGCCTTCGTAAGAGTAATCCCAAATCTTCTCTAACAGGTATTTGCGGGGAAACACCCGACCCGGGTTCGCTGCAAACAGCCGCAGGAGGTCAAACTCTTTGGGAGTCAGATCCACCTGGCGTTCTCCAATGGTAACTTCGCGCCTTGCCGGATCGATGCGTAAGTTACCCCGAGTGATTGGGGCCTCATCCTTGGCACCATCTATGCTCGCCGGAGTCTTGCTACGGCGCAGCACTGACTTAATCCTGGCTTCCAATTCGCGCAAACTAAAAGGCTTGGTGATGTAATCGTCTGCGCCCATTTCGAGACCGAGGACTTTGTCAACCACATCGTCTTTTGCCGTGAGCATGAGAATTGGCACGTGGCTCGCCTTTTCTCGAAGCTCCCGACAAACCGCCAAACCATCCATCTTCGGCAGCATAATGTCTAAAACAACAGCGTCCGGAACTTCGTCCAGCGCCGTCTTAACACCCATCAAGCCGTCTTCGACAGTTTTCACGTTGTATCCTGCGCGAGAGAAATACTCGCTGATAGCGCTTGAGATATTCTCGTCGTCTTCGACGACAAGCAGTGAGATCTTGCGCTCGCTTGGTTCGGTCGGATGACTAATTTCTCTGGGATTTTTCTGTCTGTCAGTAGCTGTAGTTGTCATCAGAATGACTCATGGGAACTGACAAGCAAGAGATTCAGAGGGCTGGCGTCATCGGGTGTGACGCCTCTCGGGCGAAGGAATACTAGCAGGATAAGGCGAACAAACTCAAGCCCTAAGTTTCGCGGGCTCAAGGGAAAAGGGTAAAAGTCCTGAAATAAACGCCACTTTTGCGTCTCTGCCAGGCCGACAGCGGGCTTACTTTCCCCTAAATCTTCTTCGTCTGGATAGCCAATCTGAACAGCCAGCAACCCGCGCGCGATGCAAATCGGGCACGAGAACAATGAGAGGGCGCAAGCGCTCGCCACGACCCGTTAAGGGAAACGAGGATTGTCGTGCGTAGTATAGAAAGATTAGTGCCTACTCAAACGAATCAGATCCTTTTCGCACGAAGAGCATAGAACGTTTGTCACTGCATTTTTCTCGCTAAGCCACTTGTTGTTATTACATGTAGGACAGCTAACATAAAAGTAAAACGACGCGCTATTACCCCCCGAGTACAAAAAATAAAAACGGTGCTTGTCTTGACAATGCATTTGCGTGGGAGCAAAATCCGGCTTCCATCGCAAACTTAATTTCTCGGGTTCAGTCAGCAAAATAGTTATGACCGCCGCCGCTCTCTCCCACACTTCGCTTCCCGAATTCGAACTCCTAAAACGCGGAAAGGTTCGCGACGTTTATACCCTCGATGACGATCATCTTTTGATCGTTGCCACTGATCGAATCTCGGCGTTCGATTGCATTTTGCCGACGCCCATATCGCGCAAAGGCGAGGTCCTAACGTCCCTATCGCGTTTCTGGTTTGAAAAGTTGGGGGCTATCGTCCCAAATCATTTCGTGACCACGGATTTCAACAGTCTGCCCACCGCAGTCCAGGCCGCGGGTGGTTTTGAAAAGAGATCGATGTTAGTCACGAAAGCTGACGTTTTCCCAGTCGAATGCGTCGTTCGCGGTTATTTAGTCGGTTCAGGATGGAAAGATTATCTGCGCACAGGTGAAGTGTGCGGCCATAAACTTCCCGCGAATCTCCTCGAGTCCGCAGAACTTAAAGAACCCCTGTTTACGCCATCAACCAAGGCTGAAGAGGGTCACGATGAAAACATAACCGAAACCCAGGTACGCGATCTGTTGGGCGCAGAAACAACTGCTTATTTGCGTGAAACTTCTATACGCCTCTACAACGAGGCCCGCGAGTTTGCGCGCCAGCGCGGGATTATCATTGCAGACACGAAGTTTGAATTTGGAAGGGACAAGAATGGTCAAATAATTCTGGTTGACGAAGTTCTTACTCCCGATTCCTCACGGTTTTGGCCGGCCGAAACCTATAGCCCCGGAAAATCCCAGCCGTCTTTCGATAAGCAATTTGTGCGCGACTATTTGGAAACCGTGGGCTGGGACAAAAAGCCGCCAGCCCCGCCGTTGCCCGGGGAGGTTGCAGCGGCGACGACCGAGCGCTACCTCGAGGCTTACCGACTTTTGACAGGTGAGGAACTTTAAAACCAATTTCTGGTTCGAGAATCCTGGAAACCATGCGCATGCGACTTGAAAATCTTATCGACGAAATGCTCGACGGGCGTATTTTGCTTCCCGAGGCACTAGGCGAATTTGAAAAGCTGTATATTAAAAAAGCTTTCCTAAGAAATGAAGGTCACCTCTCAAAGACCGCTTTAGCTTTGGGTATTCACCGGAATACCTTGTCAAAGCGTGTCACGGCTTACCAGCGCGCTGAAAAGCCCCTAGCACGAGCCGCTCGTGGCGGCGCTCGTTAATTCCATTCCTTAAGCGTTCCTGAGTTAACAACCAGCAATTCGTCCTGCTTCCAAATTAATTCCTCAACCATTACCCAACCAGGGTTGACAATAACTGCCGGGAGAATTATTCTTAGCAGTCATCTACACAGAGTGCTAAGAAATGATCGGGGGGCGGTCCTAAATTCAACTATACGTAATTTTAGCTACGGAAACCGAAAGGAGAATTTGAGAATGGCGACTAACATTACCCCTCTCCATGACCGCGTTATTGTGCGGCGAATTGACGAGGGCGAACAGGTTCGGGGAGGAATCATCATTCCCGACACCGCAAAAGAAAAACCACAGGAAGGTGAGGTCGTTGCCGCCGGGCAAGGTAAATACAAGGAAGACGGCACGCGCCAGTCGCTTGATGTGAAAAAAGGCGATCGCGTTTTGTTTGGAAAATACAGCGGCTCTGAAATCAAGATCGACGGTGAAGAGCTGATGATTATGCGCGAAGATGAGATTCTTGGAATCATCGAGCGCGCCGGCGCGGCGAGCAGCAGCAAGAAGAGCGGTAAGTAGTCAATGATGACCGCGCCGCTTTTTTGTTTCTATCGAGATTAATAACCTTTAGCAGGAGAGAAGAAAGAAATGGCAAAGCAAGTAATTCATGGCGAGGAGTCGCGCGCCGCTATTTTGCGCGGCATTAACCAACTCGCCGACGCAGTGAAAATCACGCTGGGTCCAAAGGGCCGCAACGTGGTTATCGACAAGAAATTTGGTTCGCCCACGATCACCAAGGACGGCGTCACGGTAGCGAAAGAGATTGAGCTCAAAGACGCGCTGGAAAACATGGGCGCTCAGATGGTCCGCGAAGTAGCCTCCAAGACTTCTGACGTTGCCGGCGACGGAACAACAACGGCGACTGTCCTGGCGCAAGCCATTTTCCGCGAGGGTGTTAAGACGGTCGCGGCGGGCGCGAACCCGATGGCGCTCAAGCGCGGCATCGATAAGGCCGTCGAACGAGCGATTGAAGAGATCAAGCGTTTGGCAAAGCCTGTTAAGGGCGATGCTATCGCGCAGGTCGGAACCGTCTCGGCAAATGGCGACTCGACTATCGGCAACATTATCGCCGAAGCAATGAACAAGGTAGGCAAGGACGGCGTGATCACTGTTGAAGAGTCGAAAACGATGGACACTTCGCTCGAGGTGGTCGAGGGAATGCAGTTTGACCGTGGTTACCTCAGCCCTTACTTCGTGACTGACCCGGAACGAATGGAAGCAGTGCTTGAGAATCCGCTGATTCTTATTCACGAAAAGAAGATCAGTTCAATGAAGGACTTGCTGCCATTGCTCGAGCAGGTCGCCAAAATGGGCAAGCCCATGCTTATTATCGCCGAAGACGTTGAAGGCGAGGCACTGGCTACGCTGGTGGTGAACAAGTTGCGCGGGACTCTGAACATTGCAGCCGTTAAGGCTCCCGGTTTTGGTGATCGTCGTAAAGCAATGCTTGAAGACATTGCTATCTTGACCGGCGGCAAAGTGATCAGCGAAGACCTCGGCATCAAGCTCGAGAATGTGAAGCTCGAGGACCTGGGCCGGGCCAAGAAGATCACGATCGACAAAGACAACACGACGGTTGTTGAAGGCAACGGCACGCAATCCGACATTGAAGGCCGCGTCAAGACCTTGCGTGCCCAGATTGAGGAAACGTCTTCGGATTATGATCGCGAGAAATTGCAAGAGCGTCTTGCGAAACTCGTGGGTGGTGTTGCGGTGATCAAGGTCGGCGCAGCCACTGAAACGGAGATGAAAGAAAAGAAGGCACGTGTGGAAGATGCTATGCATGCCACGCGGGCTGCGGTTGAGGAAGGAATTGTTCCGGGCGGCGGCGTCGCATTAGTTCGCGCCGCGAAAGTACTTGATAAGTTCCTGACCAACAAACCCGGCGAAGGCGATTCCGACGAGCAAATCGGCGTGAACATCGTTCGGCGTGCTCTTGAAGAGCCGCTGCGACAAATTGTTCAGAACGCCGGTAAGGAAGGTGCGGTTGTAGTTGAAAGAGTTCGCTCGGACAAGGGCGAGAACTTTGGCTTCAACGCACAGACGGAAGAGTATGGCGATCTCGTAAAAGCGGGCGTCATCGATCCGGCGAAAGTCACGCGTACGGCCTTGCAGAATGCAGCGTCTATTGCCGGCCTGATGCTAACCACGGAAGCAATGGTCTCTGAGCTTCCTGACGAGGACAAAGGAAGCCCGGCGATGCCAGGTGGCATGGGCGGAATGAGCGGCATGGGAATGTAAGCCGTTCCTGCTCAAATGGAAAGCGGCTTCGCTCTTAGGAGCGAGGCCGCTTTTTTTTAAGTAACCCGGCGTTTCCGCGCGCAACCAGGCATTCGCGCTACTGCTTTTCGGTAAAGCACGCTTCAATTACTCCGGCGACATTGGTACCGTGCTTCATTGTCAGGCGTGGATAGGTCAGCGGTTCGGTAACGAGGCGCTTGATCGCAAGGCTGCTTTCAATATCGCGAATGTTCTTCTCTTCCCCTTCAATTTCCATAAAGAGACCAAACGGTAATTCGTCTACGACGATCTCCGTTTCTCCCAATCGCCACGTTTCCCGGCGTTTCTCGTAAACCAAAGCCGGATAATACGCGAGCGCCTCCAGAATGTATTCGATCGCGTCCGGGTTATCGACGCCGGTTTCAAGTTCGAGTTGCTCTTTTATGTCGGTTCGCGTGCCGACGCGCTCTTTGTAAGTGAGAATTGCCCTATCGTCGACGCGCCGCAGTCGTAACACCGCTTGTCCAAGTTCGATTGCAGCGCCGGTGTAGAGCGTGTTTACCTCAAACTCTTCGCCTTCGCGTTTCGCTCCGATCTCAGGTAAGCGCGCGCGCACTTCCTCGCGCTGCTTCGCGGTAAGCCGATACTTTTTTTCAATCTCGATGGACATCTTCAAGTTTGGAATTTCGGATTTCGAATTTCGGAATTTTATTCACTTGCTGTCCTTCCTAACTTCTCACTCATGAAGAAATAGTAACAGGTTTTCAACGTCGAAATCGGAAGTTCGAAATTCGAAATTCTCAGCTTTGCCGGAGCCAGCGCATCACTTCGGGAATCGAGGCCCTCTTGCCATACATCAGCATGCCGATGCGATAGATCCGCGAAGCCAGCAAAAGTAAGAACACCACAGTAGCGGCGCCAATTGCCAAAGACAATAGGATCTGCCACACCGGCGGAGTCTGCGAAACAATGCGCACCAACATCGTAATTGGCGAGAAGAAAGGAAACATCGAGACCCAGAAAGCGAATGATGAGTTTGGACTACGAATCACCGGGGAGGCCATTAACAAGCCCGCCACTAACAAGAACACAACCGGCATCGACATTTGTCCGCCCTCTTGAGCAGTTGTCACCATGGATCCGATGAACACGTAGATTGCGGCAAAAATAAAGTAGCCGAGCATAAAAAACAGAAAGAAGTAAACAAAAAACAAGGCTGGCAAGTGGGGCAGCCGAATGCTCGAGATATTGACTCCCTGCGCTGCCAGCCAGCCAACTCCAAAAACAGACAGTAGACCGAAAGCCAAAACCCAAATCCCCATCTGGGTCAAAGCCACAAGCGATACGCCGATTAATTTTCCCAGCATCAGAGTTGAAGAGCGAATGGATGAAAAAAGAATTTCAGCAATCCGTGTTTCTTTCTCTTCTACGATTGCGCCTAGAATCATCTGTCCATACAACAACACAGTAATGTAAATAATAAACGCCACGACGAAGACCATGGCAAAGCCGGCGCCCGAGTCCTCTGCCCCTTCTTCACCTTTCTCATTCACCGGATAAGTAACCATGCCAATCGGCTTTGACAGTTCTTCAACTTCCTCTTCCTTAACTCCGCTGGCGATCAGTCGCTCGCGTCTCACGGCTCGATTGAGCCGGTCTTCAATCTGTTTGCGAGTAATCTCATCACTGACATTTCGGCCGTAGAACGTCACTTTGCTGCTGCCGTCTTGCAAGATGTCTGGTGGAATAACTAGATAACCCTCCAACTGATCGCGGCCAATGCGCGCGTTCAACTCCTTTTTAATGTCTGGCAGTGGGCGCCCACCGGGGTTGACCTGTTCAACCAAAAAATTTCCCAAAGATCTGGCGCTCTTCTGCATTTGATCTCGAGTATTTGAGTTCATCGCTTCGGCAACGCCCGTACTAGTGTCGTCCTCGTAGTCGCGATCCTGTTTGAGCAATGAGTTGCGGATGGACGCATAGAGCTTGCCCTTTGTCTGGTCGACAATTGCTATGCGCGTATCATGTCCGGCCTTGTAGCGGGCTAGCATGCCAGGAACAACCGTGAATACAACCAGCAGCACCGGACCAAGCACAGTCATTAGAGCGAAGAACTTGGTGCGCACTCGTTGCAAGTATTCCCGCTTTAGCACCGCCAGAAATTTCGTCATGCTATCTCCGTAACCTTCTCGATGAAAATGTCGTGCAGGTTTGGTTCAACCATCTCGAACTTTTCGACGGTTGCGCCTGCGCTAAGCAATTGACGTAACAACTCCTGGCCGTTAACCCGGTCGGCGAGCAGCGCTTCAATGCCATCGCTGTGATAGTCAAGCTTACTGACGAGGGAATGATCGGCGAGTACTGCTTCACCGCCCGACAATCGCAGCGAGATCGCGTTTCGCGCAAAGCCTCTTTTTACTTCGCGAATGCTGCCTTCCAGGATTTTGCGCGACCGGTTAATTAGACAGATGTCATCACAAATTCTTTCGGCGACTTCCATCTGATGTGTTGAGAAAATGATCGTCTTTCCCGCTTGTTTTAGCTCGAGCACTATCTGCTTGATGAGATCGACATTCACAGGATCCAAACCGGAGAAGGGCTCATCGAGAATCAGAAGATCCGGCTCGTGCAACACAGTGGTGATGAATTGCACTTTCTGTTGCATGCCTTTCGACAGCTCGCTTGATTTCTTTCCCTTCCATTCCGATATTTTCAGTCTCTCCAGCCAGCGATCGATGCGCGTCTCGGCTTCTTTGCCGCTGACATTCTTCAACTCAGCAAAAAACTTGAGCTGATCGCCCACTTTCATTTTCTTGTAGAGACCACGTTCTTCGGGAAGATAACCAATGCGGTCTTGTGTGGCCGGCGTGATTGCTTTTCCAAACAATTCAACTGCACCCGAGTCCGGCGCAAAGATATTTACAATCATCCGGATCGTGGTGGTTTTGCCGGCGCCGTTTGGACCAAGTAAACCAAAAATACGGCCTGGCTGGATTGCGAGGCTCAGATCATTTACGGCGGTGAAGTCGCCGAACCGCTTGGTGACATTTCGCAGAACAACACTTGCAACGCTATCACTCATTTAGGGAAAGTCCTTCGGGCGTTCGCTTTTGTAGTTAACCGGGTAGGGGAACAGACTTCAGTCTGTGATTCCCCGGCAACCACAGACTAAAAGTCTGTGCCACTACGATGGTTGATCAGTCATGCTTGTAGAGCCCCGCCCTGGCATACGACTCGTCGAGTAGTTCCACCGGATGACAAGTTTTCAACTTCATTCCGGCCAGAAGCGCGCCAGCACCGATCTGCATCTGGCAGCCCGGGTTTCCCGTCGCCAGAATCGTCGCTCCTGAGGACTCAATATTTGCGACCTTTTCTGCCAATACTTCTCGGGACAAGTCCGGTTCCAGCAAATTGTAGATGCCGGCACCACCGCAGCATCTTTCCGATCCTTCCAGGCGCCGAAAGTCTAAATTTGAAATTCCCGCTAGCATTTCAAGCGGCGCTTCACCAGCATGTTGCCCATAAAGTAAGTGGCATGAAGCATCGTAAGTCACTGTTTCATTCAAGCTGCCCGATCCGCGTTTGCATCCGACCGACTTCAATTGCTGACTAACGTCACGGATACGTTCGCTGAACTTACGCGCAGCAACGGCAAAGGTTTCATCGCTGCTGAGCAAATGACCGTACGTCGCCAGCATCGCGCCGCAGCCGCCGGCGTTTGTAACGATGGGTACGTCCTCCGCACTTGCGAACGCCCGAATGTTTTCCTGGGCCAAGATTCGAGCACCGGCTAAATCGCCGGCATGGGCATGCAGCGCTCCGCAGCAGACTTGTTTGTCCGGAACATTGGTCTCGACGCCATTTGCCTCAAGCACCCGGACGGTAGCTTGGTTCACTCGAGAGAAGAGTCCCTCGCCAACACAGCCACTAAATAGCATCGCCGGGCTTGCGGCTACACTGTCTGGTTCAGCAGCACTCGGTGTTGGGTTCTCAAGCTTGTCATCAGCACCGAGGCGCGCACGGTTTTCAGGCCTTGAGCTTTGCAACAACGCCAAGGCGAATTCAAAACGACGAGACAATAATCGCGCCAAACCAATCTTCATCAGCACGCCGGCCAAGCCGCTATCGCGCAGTAAACGCGCCACGGCGAATACAAATCGCAAACGAGCCGGCTGCAGCCAAATATGTTTGAGCGCAAAACGCAGTGCCTTGTAGCTGAAACCAGGCTGCCGCCTCGCTTTAAACAAGTCGGCACGCGCCGCCTCAAGTAATTGGCCATACTCAACTCCGGCCGGACAAACCTGTTCACAGGCGCGACAGCCGAGACAACGATCAATGTGTCGCTCAAAGGACGGTGATTCTATTGGCAGTCGCCCTTCACCGACCGCGCGCATCAGGTAGAGCCGTCCGCGTGGTCCATCGTTTTCGTCGCCTGTGATAACGTAGGTGGGACAAGCTTCAAGACACAGGCCGCAATGAATACATGCCAGTAGTTTCTGTTCTTCGCGCTGAAGAGTGGATGTCATTGACGAGAATCGTGTTTTATCTTGCAAGGTGCACCGTTATTCTCAGCCGTCTTTCCTTGCTGTGTATCAATGAGCACAACTCGACCCGAGCTACTCTTTATGCGCATTCCAACTTTGGCAGACTCGTAGACATTCGGATCGACCTTGACGATGAACCGCTTACCGTCTTCGGTTTCTACGGCCAGACGTAGACGAGGTCGAGAACCTTCATCCGATTCGGAATAATCACCCCAGCGATCTTCGATTTTGCCTTCATAGTCGGTGTTTACTCGTTGGGTCGATTTTTGCCAAACAACGAGAATCAGCGTCGCTGCCATTGCCAACACGAGAGCGCTTAAGAGTACGGTGCCTAACTTCTCTTTGAGAACTCGCCGAGCATTTCTGCCAGGTTGATTTTTCTTCATAGACCTTTGATTCGCCCGCATTGCGAGCCTGTAGTTTAGAGACCAACTTTAGGTTGCTTTTGCTGCGACAGGGGCAAGCTAAAGCTTGGACTATCAACTGCCTTTTTCGCCACTCGTCGCAATAATCAATACCCAAGCGCCAACCCATCACTGCGGCGCGGGTCTGTAGCGCCGAGCCGCACTCCTGTCTTCTCTTCGATCATTACTCCGGCGGCATCACCCATGTAGCCGTCACCGCTGGTCCATCCTGCATTCAGCCGAATGCGCAGCGTGTGACCTCGCGAGCTGAGAATTCGAAGCGTGTCTTCGGAAAGCGCAAAGGGTTCATAGGCCACTTCATCAGGCAGCCATTGATTATGTATGCGCGGCGCATCGATGGCCTGTTGCAGGTTCATGTCATAGTCGATGATGTTCGTAATGACTTGAAGCACCGTGTTGATGATGGTAGCGCCTCCCGGAGAGCCAACCGCAAACCAAAAAGAACCGTCGCGGCGCAGAACGAAAGTCGGTGTCATGGCCGAGAGCGGCCGTTTGCGGGGCGCAATGGCATTTCGTTCTCCCTGGACCAAGCCGTACATGTTCGGCGTACCCGGTTTCGCGGCAAAGTCATCCATTTCATTGTTCAGCAAAAAGCCCGTGCCTTTGGCTACAACTTTGGCCCCATAGCTGTCGTTCAAAGTGTAGGTATTCGCCACTGCATTTCCGTCCGCATCAACAATGGTGAAGTGCGTGGTAGAACCCGACTCGACTGCGGGAGGTTGGCCGAAACGAATTTCAGTGCTGGTTGAAGCTTGGTTGGGATTGATCGTTGCCCGCAACCTGCTTGCATAGTTTTTGTCGATCAATCCGCTTATAGGCACATCAACGAAGTCGGCATCGCCCAGATACTCGGCACGATCCGCGTAGGCACGACGCATCGCTTCAGCCATGAAGTGATAACGATTGGCGGAGGCGGGCCCCATCGCTTTCAAATCATAGCCTTCGAGAATGTTCAGCATCTCAATCAGTATTACTCCGCCTGACGAAGGCAGGGGCATGCTGATGACTTCATGGCCGCGATAGTTGCCGTGCAACGGCTCGCGCTCTTTAGCCTCGTACCCTTTGAGGTCTGCCAGCGTGATCAAACCATTGTGACGTTTCATGTCGGCAACCAGCAGCCGGGCCGTGGTACCTTCATAAAAATCGCTGGCGCCGCCTCTTTGTAACCGCGCCAACGTTGCTGCTAAATCCGGCTGGCGAAACACGTCTCCTTCTTGATAAAGCTTCCCGTTGTTTAGAAATATTTTTCGGCTGTCTTCGTAGAGTTCAAACTGGGGCTTCTCCTTAGTCAGGGCCCGCGCCAACCGATGCGAGACCGGAAAACCTTTCAGCGCCAACTGGTGGGCGGGTTCTATCAGTTGTGCCCAACTTAATTTGCCTGAGCCGAACTTCTTCAGCGCTAATTCCATTCCGCGCACTGTGCCCGGGACGCCGGCTGCGCGATAACCAAGCTGCGAGCCGCCCTCGCCTTTTATCAGGTTTCCGTTCTGATCCAGATAGATGTCGTGCGTTGCCGCAGCCGGCGCCATTTCGCGGTAATCGATGGCGGTCGTCTTTCCATTCTTCAAACGAATCATCATGAAGCCGCCGCCGCCAAGATTGCCTGCTGCCGGATGAGTCACCGCTAACGCAAAGGCGACGCCGATGGCAGCGTCGATCGCATTTCCGCCGCGCTGCAAAATTTGCACGCCAACGCTCGCACCGAGTTGATTCGTCGATGCGACTATAGCGTGGCGCGCGCGCACCGGTTGGCGCGATGCAGCCAGCGCTGTCGGCGGTGTCTGCTGGAAAACGAGCGGAAAAGCTGAAAGTAAGCAGACGGAGAGAACGAGAAGCGTGAAGATGCGACGAACTGCCAGCCTTGATTTCATATTCGTTTCCTTGCTCGATTAACTACGAGACCGCTTGCAGCTTCAGTCAGGTTCATTTCAAGCCCAAATCGGCCCGGAGAAAGAGTTCCAAGCGGATCAAGCTGCTGTTTTATTCTGACCCTGAGCTGGTAATCCGGTGTCTTGTTATTGACGTCAGCGATTGTACCGGCCACGGCGGTTTCCAGAATGAGCGCACCACCCAACGCAGCCGCCTTTTCTCGTAGCCGATCGAGGTTACGATGCGCATCCCCGCGTTGTGCATTGACCTGGTTGATTACGCGAACACGCCCATCGCCCAGACCTGCTTGCCACATCGTCGCTTCGTCCGAAGTCTTTATCAGATCCAGTAGGAACGAAGCGGCCTCGGTTGTTCTCAATCCAACTCTCCACATGACGTGTTCCGAAAATCGAATTGGCGCATGGGCCAAAGCCGCCCATAATGCTTCGTCGTCTTCCAGCAACCGAATCGAGTCGTTGTCACTTTCGAAAAGGTGGCGCGCACTCGCAACCTGGGCTGCAACCGCGCTTTGGGAACCGGCGAACCTGACCATCAGAATGGCGCTGTCACCATTGGCGAACTCTGTGATTTGTAAACCGAGGTGCGGAGAAATCAGTTCGACAGCCACCGAAAAGAGCTGCGCCTCCATGAATTCGAGACCCTTGCGAAGCAACTCTTCAGCTGGGCCGGCGAGTAGCACCGTTCGTGTTACAAACGGCAGCGGCCTTAGCTTGAAATTAACTTCGACGATTATCCCGAGTGTTCCGTAGCTTCCCGTGAAAAGTTTGCACAAGTCATAACCGGCAACGTTCTTTACCACTCGCGATCCCGCCTTTACCAAAGTGCCGTCGGCCATCACGACTTTCATGCCGATAACGTGGCGTCGCGGCGGACCATAGCCTAGCTGTTGAGCACCGCCGAGGCCCGTGGCGACCACACCGCCAATCGTCGCACTGCCATCGTCGGGTGGATCAATCGGCAGCCATTGACGGTTGAGTGAAAGATGCGCATTAAAGTTTTTCAGTGTTACGCCTGCTTCGGTGATTGCAACCAGGTCGGCAGGTTCGTGTTCGATGACCCGGTCTAGTCTTCGGGTGCTGACAATGAGGCTTGCCTGCTTAAGCGTAGCGTCAGTGCCGAGCCATGTCATCGCGCCGGCGGGCATTGTCGTCCAACCTTCGCCGCAAGCCAGCTTCATGACCTCGCAAACTTCGGCGATCGATCCGGGTGATACTACGAGCGGGGGTCCGGAGACGTTTGCTTCGCCGACGAGTTCCGCTAAACGCCGCCGGGCCATCGCTGGATCAAAACACAGGTTCGACGCCCTGGAATCTGTTGGATTTGGGGTTGGCGAACGTTGCGGGCGGGACGCCTGCGATCCCAGTAAATCCGGTCCCGGTAAGTCGGTTGATGCTGATAAGTCATCGTCTCCATTAGATCCCGCCACTGCTCGCGCTTCGCCACAACCTCGCAACACCGGAATAATCTTCCCGGGATTCATCAACCCCGATGGATCAAACGCCGCACGCACAAGCAACATCGTTTCCATGTCTTTCTCTGAAAAGATCAACGGCAAGAGCTCGCGCTTGTCTAAACCGACCCCATGTTCCCCAGTAATGCTGCCACCCGCGCGGACGCAAGTTTCCATCAACTCGCGGCCCGCGTCTTTGACCCGTTGCACTTCAGCCGGAAATCGAGAATCAAAGCAAATCAGCGGATGCAGATTGCCGTCGCCCGCATGAAACACGTTGGCGATGCGCAACTGATATTTCGCGGCAATGCGATAGGCAGCATCGAGTACTTCCGGCAGACGCGAACGCGGCACCACAGCATCCTGAATCATCGAGTCCGGTGAGATGCGGCCAATAGCGCCAAAGGCGCCTTTGCGTGCCGCCCAAAGTTTTTTCCGTTCAGTTTCATCCCGGGCGCCGCGACAAGCGCGCGCACCGTGATCCATGCATATTGCTGTTACTCGTTCTGCTTCTTCGTCTAAACCAGCCTCGAGGCCGTCGAGTTCGATCAGCAGCGCGGCGCCGGCGTCCGGCGGCAGCCCGGCGGCAAACACGCTTGCTTCGACCGCGCGAATGATTTCGCGGTCCATCATCTCCAGCGCCGCGGGCATCAGGCCGGCGGCGATGATGGCTGAAACGGCATGGCTCGCGTCGTGGACTTCCGCAAACTCCGCCAGGAGCGTTCTGACTGCCGGCGGAATTGGCGTCAGCCGCAGCGTGGCTTCAGTTGCAATACCAAACGTCCCTTCAGAACCAATGAACAGACCCAACAGGTCGTAACCAGATACCTCCCTGCCGCCGCCTCCAAGTTGAACCACTTCACCACCGGCAAGGACTACTTTCAGACCGAGCACATGATCAGTTGTTGTGCCGTATTTCAGACAGTGAATGCCGCCCGCGTTTTCCGCGATGTTTCCGCCGATGGTGCAGGTTGGTTGGCTCGATGGATCGGGAACGTAATGCAAACCGAGATGCGCGACCGCGCGTGAGACGTGCAGGTTAACGACGCCGGGTTGGACCACTGCGAGGCGATTGATGGGATCAATTTCGAGAATCTGGCGCATGCGCGCTAATTCGATAACGACTCCCTGGTTCATAGCCAGTGCGCCACCCGACAGACCGGTGCCGGCGCCACGAGGTGTGAACGGGACCTGCTCACGAGCAAGCAGCTCGAGGATAGCTGAGACTTGTGCAGTCGAATTTGGAAACACCACAGCGCGCGGTAAATATTTATGCTGTGGCAGGCCGTCGCATTCGTAAACCAGCAATTCGTCGGGCTCCGCGTGTACCGCCTCGTCGCCTAGAATCGCGCTCAATTCTCTGGTAAGTGTGTCCAAGTGGGCCAAATTGTTTTACCTGCGGTTCAATCATACATCACCGCAGCGTCGGATAAACTTCAAGTTTGTTATTGTCCGATAAGCTTAGCTTGTCGTGCCGCCGCGACAAACTTAAAGTTTATCGGACATAACAACCTAAAAGCTTATGGGGATAAACTGGCCCACGATGTTGCGGTAGTTCAAGTCCAGCCGCTAGAATGCTCTCGCAATTTCCCCCAACAACTCTCCTGACATTTCTTCTGGCGGTTTGAAATCCCGGCCGAACTCCGGCAGATGGATAATTACGAAATTCAACGGAGGTTTTCGCATGCTCGCCACCCTAGGTTCACGCCGCGTTTCAATAGCAGCAACACTCATTCTCTTTCTTTCGCTTGTCGCTCTGCCGGCTGAAGCTATCGCACAGAAGAAGAAAGCGATGCCCAAAGGGACTGCGGTCCTTTGGCGCGCGCCGGAAGATATCGCTTCACGAGACTTGTATCTCGGGCCAGGCGGCGCCGCGATGAAACCAAACGTGCGCCGGGTCAAGTTTATTAAAGAGGAGACTGGCGGCTACTCGAAAAAATATCGCATTCGCGATGCCTCTGGGCGGGTTTGGGTAGCAAAGATTGGCAAGGAAGCGCAATCCGAAACAGCGGCGGTGAGATTGTTGTGGGCTGCGGGTTATGTAACCGAAATCAATTATCTTGTCCCGCGGTTGCGCATACCGGGCAAGGGAACATTTGAAAATGTCAGGTTGGAAGCAAGACCGCAATCGCTCAAACGGCTGGACGAATGGAAGTGGGACGCTAATCCGTTCGTTGGCTCGCGGGAGTTTGCGGGCTTAAAGACAATGATGGTGTTACTCAACAACTGGGACATCAAAGACTCGAACAACGTCATCATTTTAGCTCGCGGTCAGCATAGAAACGAACTCCGCTATGTGATCAGCGATCTTGGCACCACCTTTGGCAAGACTGGTACCCTGCCTGTGATTTGGCTCTTCACGCGCAGTCGCAACAAGCCCGAAGATTATGAAAAGGCTAAGTTTATTGAGGGCGTTCGAGACAACGGGATGGTGAATTTTCGCTACGGCGGAAAGAAGCAAGAAGTTTTTGATGACATCACCGTGCCGCAAGCGAAATGGTTGGGCCAATTATTGGCGGGCCTGAGTCGGAATCAAATCAAGGATGCATTTCGGGCCGCTAATTACGACCGGGAGGAAATCGGCATACTTACCGAAGCCGTTCTGGATCGCATTGAACAACTGCGGACGTTGCCGAACCCGTAGTTGACCAGGTCCACTCAACCCGCAGTGCGGCGAGCATAAACGCGGTAACCGAAATAAATTATTAGCCCTGCTAGTGCCGCAATGGCCGCGGCGCGCGCCTCTCTCCAGGTACTGTTAGCAAGCAACCAAACGGCCAGCATCAACGAGAGGGCTGCGATCAGTGTGCCGCCAGGGAGTTTGAAGATAGGTGGCCGGCTGCTTTTGCGGCGCAGAATCGGCAGCGAAACGCAGGTCGCTGCGTAAGTAATTAATCTGGCGATCGCGCTGATCGTTAACGCCGCCAGGAACGAACTGCTCATAGTTAACAACAGCATGATTGCTGCCGTTGCGAAGATGGCAACGTGAGGTGTCGCGTACCGTTGGTGTACTCTCGCAAAAACTGAGGGCAGTTGTTGCTGTTCAGCGATGGCGAAAGGAATTCGAGATCCGGAAAGCACCAGAATATTCAAATTGCCGATGATTGAAATCATTGCTCCCGCCGAAATGATTACTCCACCAGCGGTTCCCAAAAATCGCGAGCCGGCATCGGCCAGCGGCGTCTGCGATTGGGCCAGTTCCGGCAAGGTACCGACGCAAACGATCTGAATCAAAACATAAACTACGGCAACTACTGCTATGGCGATAAGCAACGCCCTCGGCAAATGTTTTTGCGGATTCCGAACTTCTCCTGCCGGAATCACTGCCATCTCAAATCCGGTAAAAGCGTAAATCAACAGCAGGATTGATTGTGAAAACGCGCCGACGCCAGGCCGGGGGCCGAAGGCAAATGCGTTCGCATTTACAAAGAACAGACCGGCGCCAATGAAAATCAAGATGGGAATAAGCTTGCCCACGGTAAACACATTACTGACTATGGCCGACTGCCGCACTCCAATTACGTTTATGAAAGTCAGCATCGCAACCACAGACATTATCGTTACCGCACGCCACCACGTTCCGGTAACAGGTGGCCAAAAATATCCGAGATAAATGACGAGTAAGTTGCAGTTCGCGGCAAACGCAGTAATACGCGCAAGCCACATCAGCCAGCCAATTTCAAATGCGACGGTTGGCCCAAATGCTTTGCGGGCGTAAAGATAAGGTCCTCCCGTCTCGTCAAACCGGCTGCTGACTTCGGCGAAACAGAGAATGACAAGCGTAACGACGATTGCGCAGGCGATAAACGCGATCAAACTGTAGGTTCCGATCAACGCGAAGACTTTGGCGGGCAAACCAAAAATTCCGGCGCCGATGATTCCGTTGATACCGAGTGCCACCAGGTCCCAGCGGCGAATGCCGCGAACCAGGCGTTCCTCTGGAGTTTTCAGAGATGCGTTTGGCATTGCGCTGCCTTATAATCGAAATCTAGTCGCGGCGCAATCAGTTCAACATCAGTTCAAGCAAATGCTTCCATCATTATGAAAACTGCAAAACTTATTGCTGTTTTAACTCTGCTCATCTGTGTTTCTGATTGGGCAATAGTTGTTCAAGCGCAGGATCAAACCCGAGATTTGCAGAAGCTCCTGGATGAAACCGCCAGGTCGACGGTGACAAAATTTGCCGACAAAAAGCTCACTGAGCAGCAGCTGGCAATGACATTAATTGATTTGCGCGATGTGCAGCATCCAGTCACCGCGAGTTTTCGCGGCAATGAACGAATCTACCCCGCGAGCGTGGTGAAACTCTTTTATTTGGCGGCAGCGCACCGTTGGCTCGAGGACAAGAGAATTCTGGACACTCCCGAACTGCAACGGGCTTTGAAGGACATGATCGTGGACTCATCAAACGATGCGACCCACTATGTGGTCGACGTGCTCACGCAAACCACGGGCGGTTTCGAGTTGCCGCCAAAAGAAATGGCGAAGTGGCAGGAAAAACGTAATGCCGTGAACCGTTATTTCGCCTCTCTCGGTTACGCCAGTATTAACGTCAATCAGAAAACGTTTTGTGAAGACGCTTACGGACGTGAGCAGGTTTCACGCGGGCCAAAGGGGGAAAATCGAAACAAGTTGACCACCAACGCTACGGCTCGCTTAATGCTGGAGATCGTGACCGGCAAAGCCGTCACTCCTGAGCGTAGCCAGCAAATGATGCGGCTGTTGCAACGCCATCCAACGAAGAAAACCTCTGATGCAGAAAGCCAGGACATTGGCTTCAGCGGATCGGCGCTGCCCGCCGGCGCAAAATTCTGGGCCAAGGCGGGTTGGACCAGCGTCGCACGTCATGATGCCGCCTATATCGAACTCCCGACCGGCGAAAAATTTGTTGTTGTTATCTTCACGACTGGACATGGCGCCGACCATAAGATTATTCCTTCGATGGCGCACGCCGTCATCGAAGGATTGAAGAACATCAAGTGATCTCCGCATAAGGAACATCCTGCGACTTTAAGTGTCTAAGGTTGCAACTTGTGAAAAGCTGGTCATCGAGGATGACTCGAGGGAGGTCAATATGTCGTCGCGCTGTACAAAAGTTGAGGCGAAGCCATTCATTAACGTCACGCCACTGATCGACGTGCTGCTCGTGTTGCTCATCATCTTCATGGTCGCCGCTCCCCTGAAGCCTCATGACTTTAAGGTCAACCTGCCGAGCGAACTAACAAAGGATCTAAAGCTTTTAATCGCTGACAGTAGGACGCTCGTCGTCACCATTGAGTCCAACCGTACGTTGAAGTTGAACGGCCTAACCGATTACATGGGTACGGTGGACGATCCTGCCAAACTCGGTGAAACGCTGAGCGCCCTGTTCAAAGAGCGCAAGAAGAATCACGTCTACCGCGATGAGATGTTGACCCGCTTTGATTTGCCTGAGGATGCACGGATTCAGAAGACCGTCTTCGTTAAAGCCCCACGCTCAATGCCATACGTCAATGCAATGAAGGTGATCGATGGCCTAAAAGGAGCTGGCGCCGATCCGGTGGGACTGCAACTCGATGGACTAAAATAGCCGCCAACCTTGTGACGACCGACTCTTGCCGGTGAAATCATCTCCCAATAACTCCTTCCGAGCCCTCGCCCCCAAGACAGCACCAAATGTCTGTGGTACCTCCAACAAAAATGCGCGGCTTTCCATCTTGATCTATCATTACCCGTCACTCCATGCTTCGGTCATGCGACGCATTCTTTGAAGGAGTTTTGATTTAATGAAAAAGCAGGATCGTTTTGCCCTCATGGTTGTCACCACCCTGGCCATCGTGCCGAGTTGCGTTTTCGGTCAGGCCGGCGGCGGCACCTTGTCGCGAGAGCCGGAGGGCGGCGCGGCAATGATCTTCCGCAAGCCGGACAACCCGCCCGTCCACGGCAGCAGCGGCCCGAGCGCAGTCGGTGGTGGCAGAGCTTCCGGTAGAGCGCGAACGCGCACTCGTCCTGCTGTCAACGTGCAGGAGCAGACGATCGCCAAGGCGAATGCTGCTCGCAGCGCTCGTACTCCGCGATATTCCGAAGCAGAAGTAATCTACAAACTCGCCGCCAAACAGGATCCAAACGATGCTCGCGCACATCTTGGCCTCGGAAATGTTTACCTGGACCAGGGACGTTTTAAAGAAGCGGTCGATGCTTACCAACAAGCTTTGAAAGTGAAGAAGGATTATGGGGATGCTTTTCAACCGCTCAGTTATTCGCTGGCGCAACTGGGTCGTTTCCCGGAAGCGATCGACGCTCTCAAGCAGGCGCTCGTGTACGATCCAAACAATGCAGAGATTTATAACAATCTCGCGTTTTCCTACGGACACGCCGAGCGCTACCCAGAGGCGATTGAGTCCAGTCAACAAGCAATCACGTTGTTGGGAAAGACCGGTGATGCTTACAAACAGGGACTGCAAAATAGAAATGAAGTTCTGTCCAACGCCTACAAGAATCTCGGCAACGCCTATAACGGTTTGAAGCGCTACAGCGAAGCCGCCGATGCTTTGAAGAAGGCGGCGGAGATTGAGCCGAGCAATGCGGCCGCTTTATTTAATCTGGGACTGACGCTCTATAACGGCAAGCGTTATTCGGAAGCGATTGAAGCTTACAAAGCAGTGGTGAAGCTGCGTCCGCAACTTTCGGCAGTGCATTACAACCTGGGCCTCACATACGTGGCGATCAACGATAAGGAGGCCGCCCGGCAGGAATACGAGATTCTTAAGACGATGAATGCGGACCTCGCGAATCAACTCAATGGATTGATCAAAAGGTAAGCACAACTCGATGAACCAAGCGGCGAGCGGTTCGTTTTTATTTTACTTCAACCGCCCTCTTCAATTCAGTAAAAAGCCGCGCGAGATCTTTTGGTTGATAGTGCGCATTCAAGCCGCTGGGATTGGGAAGCACCCAAAGAACGGTCTCGCCAATCCGCTCCTCCTGTCTGCCGATTAAAGCTTTTGGTTTCTCAAAGGCTGCGCGATAAGCACCCAACCCAAGCACTGCAAGAAAGCGCGGTTTGTAGCGTCTCACTTTTGCCGCCAAACGCTTGCCGCCTTCGTGAAGCTCTGCCCGCGAAAGTTGATCCGCAGTCGCTGTCGTTCGCATCACGACATTCGTAACACCCATTTCTCGCGCCAGGAGTTCGTGCTCGTCAAATGGCGACAATAATCGATCGGTGAAACCCGCGGCATACAGCGCCGGCCAAAAGCGATTCCCGGGGCGCGCAAAGTGATGGCCCACGGCGGCGGTGTACAGGCCGGGATTAATGCCGCAGAACAAAACTTTCAAACCTGGCGCGATCACGTCCCGCACGGTTTTGCCTGTAGCAGCGATAAGTTGTTCTTTAGTTGGCTTCCAGGGTTGAGTCAAAAAGGTGGCCAGCTGGATAGGTTACTCAATTTCAACTCGTGTCTGCTGCGACGCGCTTTGTTTGGAGACGCGATCGATAATTGTGACCTGCATCAGGTAACGGCCCGCGGGCAGACCGGCCAGCGGTATTTCAGCAGCGTAAATCATGCGCGTCGGGTCTGCGAGGTTCTCAGTGGGTATTTTCTTCAACGGCGTGGTCATCACCGGCTGACTGTCGCGAATCAATTGTAACTGCAGAGCGATATCAGCTTTGGCGTCCGTGCCTACTTTTGCGTTGTAAACAAAAATCACGAACCGCAACGGGCTGTCGCGTTGAAAGCGGTGTGAGATGCTCAGCTCCAGTGAATTAGTAAGCGTCTGGCTGGTTTCGGACGTCGTGTTCCCTACTGACGAGGGGCGTACACCAATCAGCACACTGCTCATCGCGAGTTGACCGGGTTTCAGAGTTGGAATCTCAACCCAGCCGTGGGCGCTGCCGATGCGGCCGGTTTTCGCGTCTCGAGCCCCAACGCGGACCTGATACAAACCCGGCTCCAGAAACAGCGGATAGGTATATCTAACCGCTTCGCGTCCGGAAGGATTATTCGGCCCGGCGTCCAACGTCATGTGCTGGTTAAATGACGAGCCTGGCTGCCCCTGGTCGTTGTAAATGATACCGGCGAGATCAACTGCCCCCACTTGTTTTCCGGCAACCGTTTCAAAAGTAAGAAATGAGCTGGGCACTTCTATCATCGTACTTAGCATCCAGCCTTTCTCTGAAGTGTGTACGTAATTTAGATCCAGCGAAACTGGAATCGCGCGTTCGGGGAAATTTGCTCTCAGTTTCTGATGCAGGCCCTGCTCTTCGGTTTTGTTTGCCGGCGCCGGCGCCTTAGTTTTATTCGGCTTGGCGGCTACGGGTTCGGGCTCAACATCGAAAAATCCCCGCCTGACCTGCACATTTAATTGCGGTCTGCCAATAACCTTTACCTCGATGCGATGAAACTTGCTGGCGTGTTGTGTTTCGCCTTCCGGCTTCCAGGCTAAAAGGTAATAGGCAGAGGTTTCCTTAAGTGCTTTCGTCAGGCCAACGCCCAGCGCATTGGTATTGAAAACTGGCTTTCCGCCCGTATCGCGAGCCAAAGCATGCATTGCATCCTGCGACGCTGTCAGTTCACCAGCTGAGGCGCGCTCGAGTCTGTTGGTAATGTCAAAAGCAATTTCCGTGCTGGCATCGCCTCCGGGAGTGACTAGTCCGCGCGCGTCCATCGAGTAGATGACTACGCCGCTACGCGCCGCGACGCTCGTCATCCGCTGAATGCCGTCTCTCGAACTTCCGTGGTTATCGAGAAAGAAGCCACCCGAAATCAAAAATACAAGCTTGCGCCCGGAAAGTTTGTTTACCGATCGAATCAAGCTGTCCAGCCCCCCCAGCGCCGCCATCGTTACGTTATCGGACTGTTGCATTATTCGCCGGGCACGGGTTTGCACCTGGAGCTCAGCTGTGTTGCGAGTTATTCCAGGGTTTTGTGCCATGACTTGTTCGATAAAATAATTCGTCACATCCCGGTCATACCTTTCGATCAGCAACGCTTGATACTCGGTCATTGGCGGCCGGTCATTGTCCCGAACCGAATAAGTACGGAACTTCAGTCGCTCGAGGGCTGCATGAAGCACCGTTTTGTTATCTGTCAGTTGCTGCAGGAAACCGATCTGACCGCTGGCGGAGGTAATCGCAACCTCATCGTTCTGGCCCATTTGTTTATCGACAAAATCGCTGATTACCTTTTTAGCAGCATTCAAGCTGCCAAGGTCCAAATGCAAATCGTCGATGTAAAAAAAGATGGGGCGGCCGCGATCAAGCGGCGCGGGCGCTGCAGTGTCGGGATTGTTAGTTCGATTAGAGGCGCCGCGCGCAGCTGCCAGTTGAGATTCTTCATTCGCACTGCCGGCGGTGACGCGTTCAAAGAAATCGATCGGCTTGGGTTGGCCGTCGATGCGCAGTTCAAAGTCTTCCTTCTTTAAACCATCAACAAAGCGCCCCTCCTTATCGAAAACCATCACATCTGTTTGCACCAGCTCGGTAAATACGCGCAAGACATCCGTTTTATCCTGCTTGGCGCGTTCGGGCGTCTGCCCCAACAAGGGCGCGGCAGCGAGCACACTTGTCAAAATGAAAATCGTTGCGGTTCTCGCAAGACGCATTAAACGCATAACCAGTTAGATGTTTTGAGTGGCAATTATCTGGGGAGACGCTTGCCGCTGAGGCAGCCAGAGAAACGAAGAAGTTTTAGACCAAGGGACGAATCGCTGGTGGCATCCACTATGTATCAAACCTCGCCCCTTGCGCAACAGCAAACAGCCAAAGCTTTCGTCCGAGAAAATGGATTTTACGCTTGGACTACCTCAGTCAGGGAAACGCAACCGCGCCATCAATCATCACCAGAGTAATTTTGTTTTCCGCGTCTAATGCGACGAGGTCCGCGCGCTTTCCTTCTTCAATCGAACCACAGTCACTGCTAACGCCCAGCAGCTTTGCCGGATTTCCGGCCGCCATTTGCGCCAACTTCACTTCAGCAACGCCGAGCGATTGCATTGTGTGAATTGCGTCGAGCAAGGTGATCACGGAACCCGCGATGTGGCCACGCCCGTTGCGTGTTTGGCCGTTTCTTACCGCAATTGATTCGCCCCAAATCTGATAATCGCCATCGCCGCGGCCCGCAGCTGCGATGGCATCGCTAATGAGCGTCAGGCGCTCAGCGCCCTTCGTCTTCAAGATTAGTTGCAGAGCTTGGAGGTTCGAATGAATTCCATCCGCAATCACATCGCAGGTTACTTCGTCACGTAACAACCCCCAGCCGATTGGGCCGGGCTCGCGCTGATGGAAGGGCGCCATCGCATTCATGAAGTGGGTCATGTGTTGCGCGCCGGCAGCTAAAGCTTTGTCGAGATCCTCAAGACCTGCACGCGTATGTCCGATGGAAACGATCCAACCTCGTTCCTTCAATGCCTGGACCAGCTCAATCCCGCCTTCGATTTCGGGAGCAACCGTCATCATGTGCACTGCAGCCGGGTTGGCTAGTGTTGGCAAACTATCAAGCGCCTCGTCATTGAAAAAACTGCGAAAGTATTGCGGACGTAAAGCGCCACACTGGGCTGAATTTACAAAAGGACCTTCATAATGAACTCCCAATATTCGCGCCCCATTATTCGTTGTCATCGCCGCCTCAATAGCAGCGATAGCCCGTTTGTAATCCGTATCCGGCGCCGGCACCAGCGTCGGCATCCACGCAGTTACGCCTTGTGTGGCGAGAAATGCGGAGATGCGCCGCAAGCCGTCGGCGTCGGCGTCCATCGTATCCACGCCCACCGCGCCGTGAATGTGCACGTCTATGAATCCCGGGAAGAGCGTAAGGCCAGATAGGTCAAGCTCCGCATCGCGGTGATCTTCGACCGAAGACTGGTCAAAATAGATCGAACTGATACGGCCGTTTTCAATCCGCACGCCGCCCCTCTCGATCAACTGTTGCGGAAGGGCCAAGCGTGCATTGCGAAGCAGCATCCGACTGTTGAAAATTGCGCCCATGACTTGATTAATCAGCAATCAGAAGACCAGTCCTACCGGCCACTGGTAAAGGCAAGCAAACACTCAAATGCCCACGACGCTGTTGGTGCGCCGCGGGCATTCGATTCGACCATCACGAATCACGGTGGGAGCAAATTCCGCTGGCTAAAAGCTGAACTTAAAGCCCACCTGAACAACTCGTGCAAAAGAATCTGACGTTAGATCGCGACTAAAGGTCGACGTGCCACTGATAACGTTCACCCCGTCGGACGGGAATCCCAAATGAACGGTATTCGTCAGATTGAAGGCTTCGGCTCGCAGCTCGATACGCACTCCCTCTTTGATCGCGATCCGCTTGATCAGCGACGCATCCATATTAAAAAATCGCGGAAGACGGAATGCGTTACGGGGGAGATTTCCGTAATCTCCTGGCGCCGGAATGGTGAACTGCGCACGCTCTTCCGGGGTAAAGAGGAAAGGCCTTCCCGACGCGTCGTTTTTGTATTGCGGACGGAAGTTGGTGCCCGAATAATTCGCACGTGAACTATTCCTGTTGCTAAACGAATTTGTTCCCGAGACTACATTGAAGGGCAAACCGGTCTCATAAACAAATCCTGCTGTTACTGTCCAACCCCCGATCAGACGGGCGACCACTCCGTTGGTACCGCTGCCAAAGCGCTTGCCTGGCCCAAAAGGAAGTTCAATGATCCCGCCCCCCTGGATCACGTGAGTCCGGTCAAAGTCTGACAATCCATAGGTGAGGCGACGATTGTTGGCATCGAGCGGAGTACTTTGGGCCGATTGCGTGTTGCCGCTGGCGATGCGGGTAAAGGTTGGGTCATACGACTTATCATCAAGCGACTTCGAGAATGTGTAGCTCACGCCAAACTCCAGCCCTTCTTCAAATCGCCGCTGAAGTTGGAAGACGATGCCGTGGTAATTTGAGAATGAGTTACTATCAATGATCTGAAGCCCGCCGAGAAACTGCGGGTAGTCGTTGAAGAAAAACGGCCCCAGGCCGGTCGCATCGGGTAAGTGCTTTTGCACTCCCGCCACGGTGACCAGGGTGTTGTTTAAGGAGGACGCGAGTGAAGCGACATTGTTATTCGCCAATGAAGTAGTGAAGAATCGGCGGAGGAACGCTGCCCCCGTTTCGGTTGAGTTGCGGCTGGGGTGCAGCGATGTCAATTGGTTGAGCAATGTGCTTTCGCCGCCGGCTTTAGCGAGGTTGAAAGCATTCAGGAAGCCGTTACTGAAAATCTTTACCTGATTCCGCTCGTATCCCCCTATCAGATTGCGGCCTGCCCGGCCAACATATTGAACATCAGCAACCATGCCCCAGCCAATTTCCCGCTGCGCACCCAAAGACCACATGTAGGTTGTAGGAGTCTTGAAATTGGGATCAAACACTTCTTGCGAAAGCAGATTCGGCGAGGCCGGTCTCGCCAGCGTCGTTGGCGTGACTCCGGCCGGCGGCGCCAAAGAGGGTATTCCGTTCCGCAGGCGATTGTCGGTCTGTCCAATTACCGTATTAATCACAGCCAGCGTGGTGCCTGGAACTGCTGGATAAACTGCCGCTGAGGGCAGAAAGGTCACTATGCGATCGAAGGCGACTCGGAAGTTACCGCGCACTGCTGTCTTTCCATCCTTGAATGGATCCCACGCGACCCCAATCGCCGGACCAAAGTTGTTCCAATCGCTCTTAAAGAGGTCTCCCTCAACAAAAGTGACGTCGGTGGCTGGAGGCGCATCGAGGGTCAGCGGCTTGTTGGGAACCAAAATCCTACTGCCGCTTCGGGCAAAAGGCTTCGGCTTAGGTTCCCATCGCAGACCGAGATTCAGCGTCAGGTTAGGCCGGATCTTCCAGTCGTCCTGAAAATAAAAGTCATACTCCGGATACCAGGCATCAAACTTGAATCCGGTGCCCGGAGCCCCATACTGTCCACCCACATCCACCAGGCCGACATCTACGCGACCTAACTTGCCGAGCAAGTTATTAATGGTCCCTTGAAGAAAGCTCCGGTCATTGGTGTTAATGCAATTCGTCGTTACGGTAGCACCGCATTCTGTTGGAAGCCGGAAGCTTGTTGGATCAACGGCGCCACCCAGTTGGACTTCAGGATTGACATCCTCCCCGGCTACCGTGCCTCGAAGGTCAAAATGTTGCTGCAAGCGCAGATTTACGCCAAGGCGAAAAGTATGAGCACCGCTGGAGTGGCTAAGATTGTCCAAAAGCTGGTAAGTATTTATCGTACGAAAGTTTCCAAAGACATTCGAAAGCGGATTGGTAGGATTTGAAAGGGTTACATTTGTAGCTGTCGAGAAAACGACGGGCGTTGTTCGCGAATCGGTCAATGATCCGGTGGCGAAATCGAACTCGAAATGGTTTGCGCCCACGATCAATTCATTAACAGTGCGCGAGCTTAGCGTCGAACGTAAGCCAATGGCCAGGTTGCGAGGTCGGCGACTAGTATTTACAATCGGTGGTAAGCCTGGAAAACGAGCGGCCCCAGCATTGCCCGTATCTCCGATGGTGTCCTGCTGCCCCCAACTATAGCGCCCGAATAGGCTATGGCGCTCATTAAAGTTGTGATCAATGCGCAAGGTGAAATCACGTTGCGGATCCGAACGACTTGCCTGCGAAGTGAATCCCGCCGTATTAAGACCATCGCCGACATCAAAGCGGTTAGGAAGGGGCGTGAGACCGATGATTGACAGAACCGTTGGGTCTAATCCAAGGCCGCGCGGATCGTTCAAAGCCACGTTGTAAGTTCCAATCGTTACTCCGGACAGCGGATTGCCCTGAGCATCAACCGACGCACCCGTGGCGCCCGCGGGATTATTTCGGCTGCCGCTGGCAAACCGAAAGATCCCCTGACGCGCTTGCTGTGTAAAGACCCTACTGACTTGCTCACGTGTTTGAATTTGGCGCTGGAACTGGGTGTTGAAAAAGAAGAAGGTGCGATCCTTTCCGCTGGAATAAGCTGGGCCGCCCTCACCGAAACGCGGCAAGTAGAGAGGTCCGCCTATGCTCCCGCCAAACTGATTACGGATAAAGAATCTACGCGGAATACCCTGGCGATTTAGTTCCCACTCATTGGCATTAAGAGCGCGATTGCGATGAAACTCGAAGAGGTTTCCGTGAAAGTCGTTAGTTCCCGACTTGGTGATCAGCGCAACCTGCGCGCCGCTGTTGCGCCCAAATTCAGCCGAAGGATTAGATGTGATGATACGATATTCTTTAAGTGAATCCGGGTTGGTGCGGATGGGTGTAAACGTTCCAGTGCCTGCCGAAGTCTCATTAATGTCGATACCATCAAGCGTGATGTTTATCGCTCGGTCGCGGGCTCCGAAGACATGTGTACCACCACCGGTGAGTTTAGTCTCTGAAGGATCTCCTTGAATCACGCCCGGTTGAATCGCAATCAGGTTAAGCGGATTGCGATTGTTGATAGGAAGTGTTTCAAGCGTCTTCTCATTAACAATTGACCCAATGTTACCCGACTGGCTCGTCTGAACTTTTTCATAAGTTCCGACCACCTCCACCGTCTCCGAGATGCTGCCCGGCTCCAACGGGATATTGATCGTCACAGTGTCGTTGGCCGTCAGAATGTTCTCACTAGTCGAATACCTTTTAAAGTTCGTTTGTTCGACGGTAATTGTATAACTGCCGGGCGGGAGCGCTTCAAAGGAGTACTTGCCGCTGTCGCTGGAGGTGGTCTTATAACTTGCGTTCGTTTCCGGGTTGGTGGCTGTGACATTAGCCCCCGGAATTAACGCGCCGGATATGTCCTGGACCGTGCCCACTATGCGACCTGTGGCACTCTGAGCGTGAGCGACAGTGCCCATGCAGACCAATACAAGAATTGAAAGCCAGAGAGTAGAGGCTATGCTTTTTCTCATTTCCAAACTCCTTCATTAACAGAGATTGCGTTGGACTACTGAACAAGAGCACCACAGCAGATCCCGAGATCTCTCGGGGTGACAGCCGACCCTTTCGTCGACCAACAAGAAAGCTTCGGTCCGATGACAGAAATCTCGGTCACGTCGCAAGCCAATATTTCGATTGATTAGAAATAGGACGCCAACAAACAATTAGCGTTCTGGATGCTGCTGATTTCAGGCGCCCATTATACGTAGTTAGCCAAATAAGGAAAACTAAAGATTCTTATTGTTAGAATAAGCACGGCTAATACCACTTATCACTAACCCCAATGGCCGGCGACTTAACTGAAAGTGGCCCGGGGTGTCAGATAGGCCTCAGAGACGCCGTCAAGAAAAGACCAGAGCGCCTTAGCCGATAACTTCGCAGTGGCGATGGCCCTGCTCTGTGCAGCTGCCGTTTGACACTTTTCGGTGAGAATCTGCTTCTCGGTTTGTTGGTGCAACCGGTCGATGTCTTCGTGCACGCGGAAGAAAGCTACAGCACGCTCGTCGGCGATCCCATAGAACTCTTGCAAACCATCGCGCTTCGTGCGCGCTACTTCCGGAATTTGTGATTCGTAAGCATAGAGGGCAGCCAGGCCCTCGCGATAATCTTCGCTCTGCGTGAGACACTTCAATCGGGCCACGGAGGCTTTCGTTGCGGACAACAACTCCGCGTTTTTCACATCGTCGCGAGCGACACCCAAACTCTCAGCAAAACGCAGCCATAATTCCGGATGATTCTCTTCGCCGCGTTCTTCTTCAATCAGATTTTCGAGTAATATTTGTCGTGTCTCGAGATCTTCGCACCGTGAATGCACTGCGCTAACGTACGCGGGAA
>JBPCLZ010000010.1:0-17828 GCA_051002775.1 Pyrinomonadaceae bacterium
TGCCGAGCATGGCCGACCTCAAGAGAAGGAAATGAGAATTGGCTGGCACAGTCGGACCGTTGAAACCGTGAAGCGCGCACTTAAAGCTGGGGTGAAATTCGCCATGGGAAGTGACGGCAACGCACCACGGTGGATGATAGGTGAAAACACCCGCGAGCTCGGCTGGTTCGTGAAGGTCGGAATGACGCCGGAGCAAGCGTTGGCGACAGCTACGACAAACGCGGCCGCACTACTCGGAAAGGAAAAGGAACTCGGGAAGATTGCGCCGGGTTACTTCGCCGACCTCGTGGCGGTTGAAGGCGACCCTTTGAAAGATATCAACGTCGTTATCAACAACGTGCGATGGGTCATGAAAGGTGGTGCGGTGGTCTTTCCTGCGCTTGAGCAGTATCGTGAATTAAAAGAAAAACGCTCTGATACGTACAAACTTGACGAAGATGAAATGAATGACGTCGGTTACAGGCTGCTGCGGATGAAAAAAGTCAGCGAAGCGATTGAGATTTTCAAGCTGAATGTTGAAGCCTTTCCATCATTGTCCAATGTCTATGACAGCTTGGGCGAAGCTTACATGGTCAACGGCGACAACGAGCTGGCCATCAAAAACTATCAAAAGTCTGTGGAGCTGGATCCTAAGAATACCAAAGGCATTGAGATGCTGAAGAAGCTCCAGGCTAAGTAGTTAAACTTGGCCTTTCACCAGGCGGCAAAGTCGTGCATCTCACCCTACTGATATTTTCGCATGAGGATTAAGACAATGATTATGAAAAAACTTCTGACCACCGCTTGTTTGTTTGTCGTGACTATCGTTGCGATTGTCTCGTTCACTGCGTCGCCTGCGGAGCTCCTTGCGCAGACCAGGCCAACCGCTCAGTCTCAGCCGCTCGTTTTCACGCATGTTACCGTGATTGACGTTGCAGCAAGAGACGCCAAGCGTGCTCTCAAGCTCGACCAGACCGTCATCGTTACTGGCGAACGCATTACCGCGCTCGGGAAGACGGGGAAAGTCCAAATACCCGAAGGCGCGCGGGTAATAGACGCAACGGGCAAGTTTCTGATACCGGGTCTATGGGACATGCACGTTCACATGTTTAATGGCAACTGGGACAGCGTGTCCGCCCTCAATTTGTTTCTTGTCAACGGCGTGACGGGCGTGCGGGACATGGGCAGCAACCTGGAGCGCATTCTCGCCTTGCGGCAACAGATCGCGTCAGGTTCCCTCTTGGGGCCGCGCATGGTCGTTTCGGGGCCCGCTGTTTATGGCATGGCGGGGCCGCCCGACGCGCGAAGCTTCATCAGCGCGGAGGACGCGCGTGGCGCTGTGCGCCGGCTGAAACAAGCGGGCGTGGATACCATCAAGCTGTACTCGTATCTGTCGCCGGCGGCTTTCTTCGCGGCGGTTGATGAAGCGAAGAAACAAGGACTGACAGCCGTCGGGCATGTGCCCTTCGCGGTCAGAGCATCGGAGGCGGCCAAAGCTGGACTGAAAAGCATCGAGCATCTGGAAGGCGTGGTGATCGAAAGCTCAGACCTCGAGGATGCGTTGCGGGAAGAGATCAGCGTGCGCATCCGTGAAGGCAAGAAAGGAATTCAGGTTCCGCAGATCGAGACAGATCAGACAGAGCGTTATCGTGATAGCTACAATCCCAAGAAACTGCAGGACCTCAGCGCGCAGTTCGTGAAATACCACACGTGGCACTGCGCCACTCTGATCTCACCAGAGTCAGCTGGACACGTCGTGGACGCCTTGGGAAATGACTTCGCCAGCTATCCCTACCTGCGGTATGTCTCCAAAGCGAGGCGAGATTCCTGGAAACGCGGGCTGTCCGACCTTTTTTCGCCTGACCAGATACCGAACATCAAGGTGTATGCAGCCTATAAGCGCGTCCTCACCACCGCGATGCATCGCGAGGGCGTTCAATTTCTCGCAGGCACAGACGCACCTGCTCTGGGTCAAGTGCCAGGCTTCAGCCTCCACGATGAACTTGCGCTCTTTGTTCAGGTCGGGTTTTCGCCGCTGGAGGCACTGCGGACCGCCACCGTCAATCCTGCACGATTCTTCGGCAAAGAGAAAGAACTGGGCACGATCGAGCGAGGTAAACTCGCAGACCTTGTACTGCTCGATGCGAACCCGCTTAACAACATTGATAACACTCGACGCATCAACGCCGTGGTCGTGAACGGCAGACACCTGCCGAAAGATGCATTGCAAAAAATGCTTGCCGAAGCTGAAGCTGACGCTAATAAGAAATCCATTGCCGAAACCGTTTCCGCAACCATCCTGGAAAAAGGAATCGCTCCCGCCCTTGAGCAGTATCGTGAATTAAGAGAAAAACGTTCTGATACGTACAATCTTGACGAAGATGAAATGAATGACGCCGGTTACAAGCTGCTGCGGATGAGAAAAGTCAGCGAAGCGATTGAGATTTTCAAGCTGAATGTTGACGCCTTTCCAAAATCTTCCAATGTCTATGACAGCCTGGGCGAAGCTTACATGGAAAACGGCAACAAAGAGCTGGCCATCAAAAACTATCAAAAGTCTGTGGAGTTGAATCCTAAGAATACCAACGGCATTGAGATGCTGAAGAAGCTCCAGGCTAAGTAGTTAAACTTGGCCTTTCACCAGGCGACAGAGTCGTGCATCTCCAACGGTCGATATTTTCGCATAAGGATTAAGATAATGATTATGAAAAAACTTCTGACCATCGCTTGTTTGTTTGTCGTGACTGCCGTTGCGACTGTCACTTTCATCGCCCCGACCGTTTTCGGGCAAGAGAAGAAAACGGCAAATGTTAATTCACCACCTCTCGATTCACTCACAGCCAGAGTAGCCAACAAGCCCAGCCTCGAAGGCCTTGATGAGTTCATCGTTGAACAGATGAAGGAGTGGAACGTGCCCGGCCTGGCGATTGCGATTGTGCGCGACGGCAAGGTTATTCACTCGAAAGGGTACGGCTTCCGGGATGTGGAAAGGAAACTCCCGGTTACACCGGCGACCTTGTTCGGGATCGGCTCCATAACGAAGTCGTTCGCAGTCGTGACGCTCGGGATGCTGGCCGACGAGGGGAAACTCGACTGGGACAAACCCGTGCGCGAATACCTGCCGAGCTTCCGGCTCTACGACCCCGTGGCGAGCGAGCGGATAACGGTGCGTGACTTGGTGAGTCACCGCTCCGGCTTGCCAGGCCACGATTTCTTCATGTACGGCACCGGCTTCTCTCAGAAGGAAATGATCGAGCGGCTCCGCTATCTGGAGCCGAGCCAGGATTTGCGGACGACGTATCAGTACAGCAACCTGCTGTTCATGACGGCGGGCTACCTGGCGGGGCAGCTTGCGGGCACGACATGGGAGGAACTCACCCGACAAAAAGTCTTAGTTCCCCTGGGAATGGAACGCACCAACTTCTCCGTCCGGGAGTCCCAGAAAACCGGCGACTTCGCGCTGCCCTATGGGGAAGTCGACGGGGAGGTCAAAGAGATCCCCCATCTCTTCCTGAATTTTCCGGAGGAAGGGGCCGCCGGCATCATCAACTCCAGTGTCGAGGACATGAGCCGCTACCTGTTGTTCTACCTCAACGAGGGAAACGACGGGAAGTCACAGATCCTGTCGCGGAACAACATTCTCCAGATGCAGACCTCAATGATTGCGACGCCGGGGCCGCGGAACGCCGAATTCGGCCACTCGAGCTACGGGATGGGGTTGGGTCTCACAACCTACCGGGGCCACAGGTTCGTCTCCCACAGCGGCGGCCTGGGCGGGTTCCGCGCCTTCTTTTCCTTCTTGCCCGAGGAGGAGATTGGCGTCGTTGTGCTGACCAACAGCGAGAAGCCCCTGCACACCATCGTCACCCTCAACGCCTATGACCGTCTGCTGGGCTTGGAGCACGTGCCCTGGAGCGAGCGGTTCAAAGAACAGCAACAGAAGCAGAAAGAATCCGCAGCGGAAGCCGAGAAGAAAGGATACACCACGCGCAAAACGGGGACGCGCCCGTCGCACGACCTCAAGGACTACGTCGGAGAGTACGAGCATCCGGGATACGGAATCGTCAGGATCGATCTAGAGAAGGATGAACTGAGACTTTCCAACAAGCGCTCGCTCTACCGGCCGACAGTTGAAATATCTTCTCCGCTCAAACACTTCCATTACGACCTCTTCGAATTCGCCCTGTGGCCCGACGAGCCGTCTACGAAAATGAAGGTGGGTTTCGGCACAAACCTCCAGGGGGAGATCGACCACCTCTGGATTCCCCTGGTGAGGAACCTGAAGGCGATTGCTTTTACCCGGCGGCCTGCCAAAGGGATGACAGAGAAGAGCTTCCTTCAACCCCTGGCCGGGGACTACGAGCTCGCGGGCAACACCGTCACCGTAACCCTAAAAGGTGACAGCCTGCTAGTGCTGGAGAATTGGGGCGGCCAGCCCGAGAGCGAACTGCTGCCGACCAGGGGCCTTTCGTTTACAATCAAGGGCCTAACCGGGTTCACCGTGGAGTTCAAGAAGGACTCTTCCGGTCAGGTGACCGAAATGGTCCTCTACGAACCGAACCGCACCTTCGTGGCGAAGAAAAGCAATTCCCAATAGAAGAGTCTGGAGATTACCGCGCAACGCGCAACGAACGGGTCGCGGCGAGTCGTGGGGTCTTGTATTGACAGTTCGACCGAGTAAGATCCGGTCATGGCCCGTCCGCTGCGCATCGAGTTTGCTGGCGCGCTCTATCATGTGATGGCGCGCGGGAATGCGCGGGAGGCGATCTTCCGTGATGACCAGGATCGGGCTGGATTCCTCGACGCGCTGGGTCGAGCGTGTGCGCGTAGCGCCCAACGAGAGAACATGAGGAACGAACCATGAAGACTATAGAACTAGCTGCCGAAGGTGACACTGGGGGCACGGACATTGGTCCCACGCTCCCTGAGTCCCATCTCCACTTCAATATTGAGACGGAGTCGTATTTCAGCGTGGTCGATAAGACTAACCGCCGCCGTGGCACGCTTCCGAAGTACGCGGGTATGCAGACGATCGACGACCTCGCAAGAGGCCGCGACACTGTCCTCGAGTTCACGCGTGACCTCATCCGCACCGGGAGGGCACAGAACACAGAGAAAAACAAATGAGATTTCTTTGGGTTCTCTGATCTTTTCGGCATGACGATTAAGGCAACTATTATGAAAAAACTTCTGACCACCGCTTGTTTGTATGTCGTGACTATCGTTTCGATTGTCGCTTTCCCCGCCACCTCGACAGTATTGGGTCAAGAGAAGAAAACGGCTGATGTTAATTCAACACTCGCCGAGTCGGTTACAGCGAGGGTAGATAAATTGTTTGCACAGTGGGATAAGCCGGACTCGCCGGGATGCGCATTGGGCATCGTTAAAGACGGACAGCTAATTTACAAACGCGGCTACGGCATGGCTAATTTGGACTACGACATTCCGATTTCCACTAAATCAATCTTCGATATTGGCTCCATGACCAAGCAATTTACCGCGATGAGTATTTTGCTTCTTGCCAGACAGGGGAAACTTTCGCTGGATGATGAGATTCAAAAATACTTGCCGGAAATTCCTCGATATCAAAGCCCGATTACAATTCAGCATCTCATCCGTCATACCAGCGGCATCCGCGAAGGATTGACTGACTTGGCTGGGATGGGGATGTGGGATGGAGTCACAGATGATGATTTGCTTGGATTGATGGCGCGACAGAAAGAACTCAATTTCAAGCCGGGGGAACAGTACCTCTACAGCAGTGAAGGGTATTTTCTCCTGGGACTAATCGTTAAGAGAGTAAGCGGCAAGTCTTTACGCGAGTTTGCCGAAGAAAATATTTTCAAGCCGCTTGGTATGAACCATACTCATTTTCATGATGACCGAACATTCATAGTCAAGAATCGAGCAATTGGCTACTTCACTAGAAGCAATGGAGGATTCTCTGTTGCTATAACAACGGTATTCTCTGCTGCCATGAACAATGTCATTCGAGTGGGTCATTCAGGTCTCTGGACCTCTGTTGAAGACCTTTTCCTTTGGGATCAAAATTTCTACAACAATAAGCTTGGAGGCGGGTCAGACTTAATCAGCGAAGCACTTTCAACTGGCAGGCTCAACAATGGTGAAAAACTAGACTACGCTTTCGGCTTACGTGTCGGCGAGTATAAAGGTTTGAAAACGATTCGTCATGGAGGGCAAGCTGGTGGTTTTCAGTCTGAAATAATTCGCTTCCCCGAACAAAACTTTTCAGTCATAGATCTTTGTAATGCGGGCTATGGTACTCCCAGCTTCGCTGAACAAATCGCTGACATTTTCCTAGCAGATCAATTCAAGAAAGACACAGTTGATGTATACAAAACCGTAGCCGCTGCGCCACCCATCATCAGTATCCCTGAGAAAGAACTGGCTAGCCTGACCGGACTCTACTTTGATCCCATCACCGAAATAACCATTCGCAGATTCTATATGAAGGATGGCAAACTGATGGTAGATCCGAACTTCAATAAGGGTCCCAGCTATGTGCTTTCACCTCTTGGCCAAAATCGTTTCAAGGTTGCAGGATCACGATCAGGCCGCGAAATTGTTTTTGTACGACCCATTGCTGGCGGGCCTATGCAGATGAAAGAAACAGGATCAGTAGTAGCAGGAGCAGGTAAAACGAGGGCCTATGACGCAGTTCAGAGTGTGACACTAACATCAGCTCAATTGGCCGATTTCACCGGAAAATATATCAGCGACGAGTTAGGCGGAGCAACATACACGCTGAGCATCAAGGATGGGAAATTAATTCTGCAAGCCAGGAACCAGAAAGATGTCTTGCTGACACCAGCGTTTGCCGATGCTTTTGTTGGTGATTTGGGAATAGTGAGGTTCACGCGAAACCAGCAAAACGCAGTTTCAGGATTCACGCTATCTACTGGAACAGTTAGAAGACTCCGCTTCAATAAGCTATAGCAGTTCCTACATCCCATCGCGCCGGCTAACAATCCATCTGAGGCGTTGAAATGTATCGCTTGGCAGCAACACTTGAAAGGAAGTGGCTCATGGTTAGTGCGAACGTAAAAACATTTCTCATTCTGGTCGTCGGCCTTGTGGTCATTGCCCCATTCGTTAGCGCGCAAGAGACGAAACAATTCCCGACGAGGTCGGGTCGGCAGAACAGGCGGCAAAGAAAACTTACCCGGATTTTGCGCTTCAAGCGCCGCCAATTAACAGGTCGCCGGGGCCCGAGTACGCCTCCTGGACCAGGATGTTTCAGGGAACCCCGGGCGTCGAGCGAACCGCAAAGGGCCGGTTGTGGGTGGCCTGGAATGTGGCCTTTGGGCCGATGGGCTACCTCGTGCTCGTCTCCAGTGAAGACGACGGAAAAAACTGGTCGGAACCGAAACTCGTCATTGACCCGCCAGGAAATGTATGGGCCGCGGTATCTGCTCTTTGGCGCGACCCGGCGGGGCTGCTTTGGCTCTTCTGGAGGCAAGAGTATGGCGCATACGACGGGCGAGGCGGTGTTTGGGCCATCGTCAGCGAGAAACCCGATGACGGGAGCCCGCCTGGTCCAAACCGAGGCGACTCGCCGACGGATTTGCCTCGAAGCCGACTGTCTTGTCGACTGGGAGTGGCTGCTCCCCGTCTCCGTCGCGGCCAACGCGTGCGGCCTCTCAGAGGTCAATGTCGAGAACAAGCTCGGCCTGCCGCCTTCAGTGATCAAGGCTCTCTGTTACGATCTCGGAGACCGGAAAGGCACGCATGTCTACAGCTCGGTGGACCAGGGGCAAGACATGGACGTGGCTCGGTCAGGCGCGAGTCCCGGATGTGTGCTGCGAGCACATGATTGTGGAGCGCCGAGATGGAAGTCTGTGGATGCTCGTCAGAACCTTGTACGGGATCGGTCAAGCCGTGTCCACTGATCGGGGCAAGACATGGGGACAGACTGGCGAGAGCGGGATCCGGCACCCGGCTACTCGCTTCTTCATTCGGCGCCTGAAGTCCGGCAGGCTGATGATGGTCAGACACAACCTGCCCAGCGTACAGTTCCCTTCTCACCTTACGGCTTACCTCTCGGACGATGACGGCCGGTCATGGATTGGCGGTCTCTTGCTTGACGAGAGGAATGGTGTGTCGTATCCAGACGGCGTCGAGGCCGACAACGGCAAGATCTATGTGGTTTATGATCGGGGGCGGTTCACCGATCGAGAAATCCTGATGGCGACATTCACGGAAGAAGATGTGAAGCAAGGAAAATGCGTGACCGGCGAGTGCCAGCTCAAAATGCTCGTCAACAAAGGAGGCGAATAGTGTCGGATACGCACCGGAAGCCGGGCGCTGCTTCTTCCAGGAGCACCTGAAACCGTAAGAATAGGAGGTAGAAATGTTTAGACCAAAAGGAATAATGTTCTTCCTGCTCGTCGTCGCGTTGACGATCATCGCTCCACCGGTTCGTGCGCAGCAAACAAAGCAAGGCGAGCGCAAGGCGATGGTCACCAAAGCAGGCTTGGACCCGGGGCGATTAGCGAGAATCTCCGCCCGTATCAAAGAGTTCGTTGACAGTGGCGCCATCGCCGGTGCCGTTACTTTGGTGGCGCGGCACGGCGTGGTAATCAGCTTGGAAGCGGTCGGATACCAGAACCTGGAAACTAAAACGCCGATGCGCACCGACAGCGTCTTCCAGATCCGGTCCATGACCAAGCCCATTACGGCCGTCGGCATTATGATCCTGCTGGAGGAGGGGCGACTGCTGCTGAGTGATCCGGTCGAGAAGTATGTGCCGGAATTCCGGGACCAGTTGGTGGTTGACAAACGCGAGGGGGAAAAAGTCCTGACAACCAAGAAGCCCTCTCGGCCCATCACCATACGCGATTTGCTGACGCACACCTCCGGCATGCGCGGCGCCCCTGATATGCCCACCAAGACTCTGGCCGAATACGTCGGTATTTTGGCCAAAGCGCCGCTCGAATTCGAGCCTGGAACAAAGTTTTTCTACAGCGACGCGGGCTTCGAAACGCTGGGACGGATCATCGAGGTCGCCTCGGGACAGCTTTACGAAAAGTTCCTGGAGCAACGCATCTTTCGCCCGCTGGGGATGGAGGACAGCTTTTTCTTTCCACCGCCCGATAAGCTCTACCGCATCGCCTCTCGCTACAAGCTGAATGACGGGAAGCTACAGTTCGTCAAGGATTCCCTGACCCCTATCGTCGTCATGCACCACCCAGGGCCATCGTGGTCGATGTTTTCCACGGCATCGGACATGGCCGCCTTTTACCAGATGATGCTCAATGGAGGAATTTACAAAGGAGTGCGGATTCTTTCGCGCGCCTCGGTGCAAGCAATGACCGTCGTCCACACCGGCGATTTCATGGTCAACGTTCCGTGGTCGTATGGGCTGGGTTGGGGCGTTTACCGCGAGCGGCCGAGCTCCGGGGCATTTCCGCTCGTGTCGATTGGGTCGTATGGACATGGCGGCCTTATGGGAACTTTCGGCTGGGTTGATCCAGAGAAGGACTTAGTTGGAATCTTCATGGTTCAGCAACACATATTCCAATCCAAGGTGCCACTCTCAGTGATCGAGACTTTCATGGCTATGACCTACGCGGCGATTCCGGATGACCTTAAGTCCCCGACAAAAGTTTCCAAAACAGGCACGAACCCGAAGTGAGGAGCGAAAAATTAAACAGCCCATAAAGATGAAGTTAGGTGAAAATATTTAGAACAATTGGAACAATGATTGTCACTCTGGTTGTCAGCATTAAGGACGGAAAATTAAGTCTGGAAATCAGGAACGGGATTACCGTATTCAGTGACAGAGGACTGGTGTTGGCATTTGCACAGGCGAGTAAGAATGAAGCGTGGAAAGACATTCTGCTGACACCAGCGTCGGCGGATGTGTTTGTGACTTACGTTGATGGTGAATCAGTTATATTGCGGTTCACGCGAAACCAGCAAAACGCAATATCAGGGTTTACGCTAACTAATGAAACAGTTAGAAGACTGCGCTTCGATAAGCTATATAGCAGTCGCTACCCATCGCGCCATCTGCAATCCATTCGAGCGGACGCATGGCTCTCTCACCAATTACCTGCTTGCAGTCGGTCATATTCGTGTTGTTGTTCTTGTGAAACCGATGCTTGTTCGCGAACCTGACAATTTCATGACAGAGATTGGACAGCCGCTACATAAACAATTTGCAGCAAAGCTGCATACCTTCCTTCTCCTCACCGACTAATTTTCTTCTACGCTCGCAAGCTTAGCGTGGTTAGTCGAGCGAGACCCGCCAAATCGTCCTCGTCTCCGTGGCGGAGCAGCCACTAACGTACTTTCATTTCTGTACACATCTCTGTACACATCTCTGTACAATAGCGAAGGTGATTCTTATGAAACATGATTCGACCACTGCGGACGACAAAGCGGCGGCCCTTCTCCGCGTAGCTTCTTACCTCGGTCGACCGCAGAAGTTTATGGCGGTTGCGGACGCACGCGCTGAAATGCGCCGCACGTTAGAGCTAGCTACCAAGGGAAGCGTCGTTCTTACGACACACGGCGAACCAGAGGCCGCCGTCGTTCCTTTCACCACGCTCGAAGACATGCGGCGCGCTTTGTTGCATCTGCTCGTTGCCGAGATGGGGACAACTTTCAGTCGTGCGCAGGAGCGCGTCAAGTCTGGACGAGCGGAGGTTCCCACCTCCAGCGAAGACGAAATGGAAACACTAGCGGGTGAAGCATTGCGCAGAGCACGGCGGCGAAGTCGTAAACCTTCTCGCAAGGTGTCACGTGGGTGAGCACGGCGCCTAATCATCCAAGTAGAAGCGAGGATGAACTGCGCGTCGTTGTGGACGCGCAAATTGTGTTGGCGATGTTCATTGCACGCCGCGATCCCCGGATTAACTTCACCAAAACGGCAACTTCTGAAACTCCTGACTGTGCCAACCTTTCGTTGGCTGTGGACTCCGGACATCATCAATCAGATTCGCAGAAGAATGTTATCGCAAGCGCAAGACCGAGGTGGCAGAGCACAAGCACTTCCCCTCGCGCGAGTTCGACAGGGCTAAGTTCGGGGAGTTACTTGACTACTGGTGGAACAACCACGCCAAGTACAAGTCCTCAAAGTTCAGTTATCTGCTACCCAGACTGGAACGATTCAAAAAACAAAAAGCCAGAGCGATAACCTCAGACATGATCCAAAGTTTCCTGTTCGAGCTGAGGGACAAGGAGGAGCTGTCAGCAACCAGCGCCAACCATTACAGAACCATTCTCAATTCAACTTTCAATTTCGCCATAGCCCGGAAAAAGTTTGATTTTAATCCCGTCAAGGCAGTCCACCAGTTTCCGGAAGCCCCTGGCAGAGATCGGTTCACCACATCGGAAGAACTGAATCAGATTTTAGTTGTTTGCGAGCGTGAAGAGGATTTGGAATTGAAAGCTTTTATTCTAATTGCCGCTACCACAGGCCTGCGCAAAGGTGCGATCCTGCCCCGCATGTACTCAGATGTACACCTTGATGAAACGGTGCCTCATATCTATGTCGGGCGGACCAAAACGGCGATTCTATCAAGCTGCCCTTGTCGCAGATTGTGATTGATGCCATTAGAAAACTGCCGAGCTATGGACGCTCAGAATATTTGTTCCCGGCCAAGCCCAATGTTCGCTATCAAGAAAATTTCTCGAAACCTTATATGTGGGACATCGGCAAACGGTTTAGGAGAATTTCCCGTCTGGCAAAGGTGCAAAATTTAAGAATTCACGATCTGAGGCATTACGCCACTACCGTTCTGTTTATGAAGGGTATCCCGGATTCAATCATCTCAAAGATGACGGGGCATAGAAGTAGGGAGCTGAAGCGCTATCAGCACCTCAGCCCCCTCTTTAAGCAACAGACCGTTGAGCTAATCGCTCAGGACTTAGCGGAAAAAATGGTGACACAATTAGTGGCACACCCACAATTAGCGCCTCGTCACAATGGCGCTAAGCTGTTGAAAAGACTGGCGGAGCCGACGGGACTCGAACCCGCGACCTCCGACGTGACAGGCCGGCGTTCTAACCAACTGAACTACGACTCCGCATGCAAACCCGAAATGTCAAAAAATCCGTAGGGCAGGCAATTCGTCAATCAATCATGCCCTCGCGCACGATACTCCGTCTGTCTGAAGACAGCAAGAACTCTTCCTGACTCTCGTAAATGGTAGGCACGGAGGGATTCGAACCCCCAACCTCTTCCTTGTAAGGGAAGCCGTCTACCATTGACATACGTGCCTCTAAACGTGGGACAGGCATTCCTGCCAATCGCTGCCCCACTGCCCGACATCTGGTCTGGTACTAAACCTTTCCTGGGCACGTGCACTTCAAAGAGCATCATTGCGACGATTATTACAAGTCACTGCGAGCGAACGTTATGCTAAGAGAACCCCAGCAGAACTGTCAAGGCGAGGGTAAAGGCACTGTTGAGAATGCAAAGGGCCTCCGGTAATTTGCAGGTAAGGAAGCGACCCTGTCCGGCCTCAGGCTTCAAAGAACTCGGCAAAGCATGGGAGTTGAAGATCGATCATTTGCGTGAATCTAAAGGAGGCCCCTTTATGGAGGAGGAACGATTTAGAGTTAGGAAGCGATTTTCTTTCGCGTAAGAGCGGGGATAGGGTGCGGCTTCCTTACCTGCAAGTTAGTGAGGCTGGAGCCCCGCACTTTTGGAAGTCTTGGAGTTTCCAGTTATGCTAACCAAAACTACCATTCGGATATTGATAGCTATGCAAGCAAGTAAATCGAACCGGCTTTTCCAACTTCCCCAGAGTACTCTAATCGTGCTGCTACTTTGCGTCTACTCAGGGTTTTCGCCAGCCCTTGGCCAGGAGAAAACGAAGCAAAGGCCGCGGCGAGTCTCTGGAACTGAAAGTCAGGTCCCGACGCCGCAAGGGTCGCCGGCGTCGGCGTCGGCGTCGGAAGATGTAGACGAGGGTGACGTCGTGCGCGTTGAGACCCAACTGGTTTCTGTTCCCGCGGTAGTAAAGAACAACTCAGGACGACCGTTGCCAGGACTGCGCCGGGAAAACTTTGTGGTGTACGAAGATGGTCAGCAACAGCCAATAGCAAACTTCGGCACCACAGAGGCGCCTTTTGAGATCGCGCTCCTCCTAGATACTTCCGGCTCGACCCGTGGGGATGTGGTGCTTATCCGCCAGGCCGCAAATACTTTCGTCAACAGCCTCCGTTCGGGGGACCGAGTGGCGATAGTAGCTTTCAATACAGAGCAGAAAGGGAGCACGCAAATTGCGACAGTGGAAGTGCTTTCTGAATTGACGGCAAATCGACAGTCACTCCAAAAAGCGATTCAGAGTCTGGGGTCAACGAATGGAACGCCCTATTACGATGCGCTTGAACGCGTCGCCCGTCACGTTTTTCGAGAGCCTCCGCGTGAGGAAGTGCGTGGCCGTCGTGCTCTCGTCGCTTTAACTGATGGGGTCGATTCGACGAGCGAAACTGACTTCGCCTCCGCACGGGCGAAATTGACTGGCGCTGGAATCACTTGTTATTTCATTCAAGTCAACACCGAGGATTTCGTCGAGGACCGACTACTGAAGGATTGCCAGGATGATGGCCGCTTGAGTCTTTCGGCGAAACAGCTCAAGCGCTATCGCGCGATTTTCGTCCCGCGCGCCAGCTCAGAAGACTTCTCAGACTTTTGCCAGATGGGCTCGTTCGAGCGGATGCAGATCAGTCGCGATCTGTACAATCTCGCCCGGCGGGAGATGAACGACCTGGCCAAGGCCAGCGGGGGGAAGAATTTTGTCGCGGCCAGCTTGCAAGATGCTCGGGCCGCCTTCACCCAGGTGGCTAATGAAATCGGTACCCAATACAGTTTGGGTTACTACCCTATAAACAAGGCACGCGATGGGAAGTTTCGAGCAATTCGCATCGAGGTGCGCGGCGTTCCTGACAAGCCACAGGTTCGAGCGAGAGAGGGGTACTATGCTCCGAGGGGATAGCCGCGTGGTGAAGAGCTTTTCGCGGAGCAGGAAATCATTTTTCCATTTGTCAATTCTAACTTCTCATTCATTCTTACTTGGCATTTGACTTCTTGTCCGTATCCGTTCGTGTGTAACAAACGTTGAGAATTCTGTTTTTCTGCGAACATTTTAGTGGCCGTTTGTAAAAAACCCCTACCCCAGCCTTGTTTGCTGAGTTCGGGGACGGGCAGTGCTAAATTTTCTATCAAGCGCTCTAATGCTCGCTTATCATGACGCCGCGTAAGCTCGACTGCCTGCTTGCTTCGCGCTTGTGTAAACGGGTCGCCAAGGGATGGAACCCTGGCCCATCGTATTTGATCGTCTTTGCGATCATCGAGTACGAGTTCAAAGTCTCGTACATGTATTGCGACCCTCTAGTTTTGTGAATCATGACAGAAAATCTCAGTCAACGCTATATTTTGGTGGCGGCCCGAACGGGCTGCGTCATGTGATTTCGTGGATCGTTCTGATCTCTCGGGAAGCACACGATCACGAAGTTTTCATGTGCCTGCGGCGCACCACCGGACATGAAAGGGTGATCCTTGAATTGAATAGTGAACTGTCATCGGCTAGCATGTCGCTGACGATTGACTTGCACCGAACTCGGCGGTGATCGAGTTGATCAGCCGACAACTTTTACTACCATCCCCCGAAGCACCGCTGTGTCAGGAGGGATCTGTGTGCCCGCGAACCGGAATTTCTTTCAAAGCAGTAACACGAAGCACCACGAAATGAGATCCTGAAAAATGACCGAATGAAAAATGAAAAATCTTCCTGCCCTCTTTGTAGGAATGTCCAATAATAATCACTTCAACCGCATTACCTTAATAGTTCTTGACGGTGCCGGCATTGGCGAGATGCCCGATGCTGAAGCCTGGGGCGACAAGGGCTCCGACACGTTTGGGCACATACTTGAGTCGCGCCAGGTGAAACTGACAAACCTGCAGGGGTACGGGCTCGGAAATATCCGTTCGTTAAAAAATGTGCCCGCTTTGGCGGACCCGCGGGGCTCCTATGGCCGCTGCGCTTTGCGTTCAAATGGTAAAGACACGACTACGGGCCATTGGGAAATGGCCGGGATAATTTTGGAAAAGGCGTTTCCCACGTATCCAAACGGATTCCCTAAGAGCATTATTGATCAGTTTATTCGGGAAACTGGCGTCCCCGGAATCCTCGGAAATGTCCCAGCCTCAGGGACCGAAATCATCAAGCAGCTTGGTGACGAGCATGTCAGAACTGCGAAGCCCATTGTCTAGACCTCCGGCGATTCGGTTTTTCAGATCGCCGCACACGAACAGGTGATTCCGCTTCCTAAGCTTTACGAGATCTGTGAGACGGCGCGACGGATGCTGGTTGGACAACACAAAGTGGGCCGAGTCATCGCCCGACCCTTTCTTGGCGAAGCCGGTGGTTATTACCGTACCGAGAATCGGCATGATTATGCGGTGCCCCCGCCCCGAGAAAATCTGCTGGTAGCCTTGGAAGACGAAGGCTTGGACGTCGTCTGCATTGGCAAAATCGCCTCCATCTACGATTCGAATGGCGTGACCGAGGACCGCCCAGCCAAAAATAACGAACAGTCTATCGAGCAGACGATTGAAGCTTTGAATAACGATTCTCGCGGAATAATCTTTTCCAACCTGGTCGATTTTGACATGCTTTTCGGGCACCGCCGCGATACCGAAGGTTTTGCGCGGGCGCTCGAACATTTCGATTCGCGTTTGCCTGAAATTGAGGCGGCGATGGGCGATGATGACCTAATGATTATCACCGCCGACCACGGAAACGATCCCACCTTTCCGGGGAGCGATCACACGCGCGAGTATGCGCCGCTGCTTGTTTATGGAAAGAGGGCTCGCCCCGGTGTCGACCTGAGGACGCGAGGTTCGCTCGCAGATATCGGGCAGACAATTGCCGAGAATTTTGGGTTAAATCTGACAGCTGGTCGCAGCTTTTTGACCGATATTAGCGGGGCTTGAACAGAATCATTTTCCACATTTCATTGGCATTCTCAACACTACTTTCTCAACGGGTCCAGGCTACTCATCACTCACGCGGCCGTCCTATGAAGTGTGAACCACCTCGCGGGTAGCGGGCGGGTCCAAGGCCCCTCAGCACTCAAGTGCCGGTCTTATGGGTCAGTACGCTCCTCAAACTCTGATGATTGAGCATAGCTAACGAGCACCCACCTGCTACCGCGAGATGGTACCGACCTCACGCGGCCGCGGCATGATTGAGTCGCTTCTAAGTGACCACCTGCTATCGCGAGGTGCCACTGATCTACTTCTTCGCAAGGCTTCGGTGGATGGTTTCAATCCAAACGTCGGTTTTGATAAACCCCGTTCCCCACAATTTCCACTCCTCGGGTAAACCTTCTGTCTTGATCTGCGCCATAAGCTTACCCGCCGCCATTTTCTTGCGGACGATATCCGTGGTTTCCACGAGCATGCGGTGGTAGAGCTTTAAATCGTCCGCGGTGGAAATTGGGCCGTGACCGGGAATGAGCTTCGCGCCGGGGGGCAACTTGCCGAGAATCTCACCGATGTTCTTAGCCAATCCCTCGACGGTACCTCCACTTTCAAGGTCGACGAAAGGAAAACGCCCGGCAAAGAAATCGTCGCCCATGTGCACGACGTTTGAGCCAGTGAAAAAGATGACGCTGTCGCCATCAGTGTGGCCTTGTGGAAAGTGAATGACTCGGATTTCCTCACCGTTAAAGTGGACCGACAACGATTGGCCAAAGGTGATGACCGGCAGGGCTTCTTTGGGAGATGCGGGCACAATGCGTTTAAAGACCTCGGATCTCTGTTCGACGGCGAGCCGTTTGCGCACATTGTCATGGGCGATAATCGGCGCCTCGGGACCAAAGACAACATTGCCCCCCGTGTGATCGCCGTGCCAGTGTGTGTTAAGCACGAATTTGAGTTTGCCTTCCCCAAGCGCTTTTAATGCGGCCTTGACCTTGTCGGCGAGGGGAGCAAATTGGTCATCGACGATCAGGATTCCATCGCTGCCGACAGAGGCTCCGATGTTGCCGCCCGAGCCTTGCAGCATGTAAACATTGCCGGTAACTTTTTCGGCTTTGATTTCAACCTTCGAAAAGTCCTGCTGCGCGTAAGCCTGCGCCGCGCAAAGCAAAACGATCATGGCAAGAAAAGCCGAAAAATGTTTTGGCATGGAAGACTCCTAAGGTTGAACATGGGGGCTCGGGGTTGTTTCGCAGGCGCAGGTCTCGTTTCTTTTAAAAGAGTTGTCCACTTATGCCTGGTCGGGATTCTTCAAGACGGCGACAAAAGGCAGGTTTCGATAACGTTCGGCAAAATCCAGCCCATAGCCAACAACGAAGTGTTCGGGGATCTGGAAGCCGAGATAATCGATTTCCACCTCTCGCTCTCTGCGCTCGTGTTTGTCGAGCAGAGCCACAAGTTTTACACTGGCAGCGCCGCGCGATTTCAAGTTAGCCATTAGGTAAGAGAGCGTCAGACCTGTGTCGACGATGTCCTCAACCACGATCAAGTCACGTCCTTCAACGGGCACGTCGAGGTCTTTCAGGATACGAACTTCACCGGAGGTTCGAGTTGACGAGCCATAGCTCGATATCGCCATAAACTCAATGCCCAGTCGCGTGTCGATTGCTCGCAAGAGATCGCTCATGAAGAAGCAAGCTCCTTTAAGCACTCCGATAAGCAGTGGATTGCGTCCAACATAATCGTGAGTGATCTCAGCGCCTAACTCCTTAGTTCGAGACTGAATCTGCTGCTCCGTCAGCAGCACTTCAAGATTGGGATTGTTGAACTCAGATGGTATTTGTGCGGAAGACGTCGCCAATTGATCTCCTCAGGAACTATCGAATTAGAA
>JBPCLZ010000011.1:0-5184 GCA_051002775.1 Pyrinomonadaceae bacterium
TTTGAAGCCCGCGTTGTCGAAACTTCGGAACGCGTGAGCGGTTGGACTGCCGTCACGCTCGACCGCACGGCGTTTTATCCAACCGGTGGCGGACAACCGAGTGACACCGGAACGCTCAACGGTTTGCCTCGCCGACTATCGACGTGCCAACCACACGGCGCGCGAGGTGGCGTCTCTTTTTAGTTGCGCTCGCGATGATGCCGCCAGTCTTGCTTCGCGAATGGTTGAGGACAACAAAGACCTCCACCGGCGCGTGTGGTCGTTGGAAGAGATTGCTGCCCGGGTGGAAGCGGAAGAGCTGCTGACCCATGCCTCACCAAACCCGGAAGGCATTCGGCTGGTCACTAAGATTCTCGATGACCGCAATGCCGAATCGCTGAAGCATCTCGCCCAGGCGCTGATTGCTCATCCGCAAACGATCGCGCTTTTGGGCTCGCGTGATCGGGAAGCAGCACGTTTGGTGTTTGCCAGGTCCGCCGATGCGCCGGGCGACATGAATGCGTTGATGAAAGAAGCATGCGCCTTGCTCGACGGTCGTGGCGGCGGCAAACCAGATATGGCGCAGGGCGGTGGGAAGAATGTAAGCAAGATCGAGGAGGCAATCCAAGTTGCCGCGCGCGCTCTTTCCGAGAACTGATAATTACAGATTACACCGAATCCGCCGATTGCGGGCGCTGTTATGATGCGCCACAGTCAATCGATTCTTCTCGCACCTAAACTTTCATCGCGCAAGGGAATGCTGAGCCTCTTTGCTGGTCTTTCCGGGGTTGGAGAATCTGAGTAATCTGCGTAAGCTGCGGATTATCTTTGGAGCGCGATCGGCGAAACTCGCGACTTGAAACCTGAAACTTGAAACTGTATTCTCATGCGCGTGGGGCAGTAGCTCAGTTGGCAGAGCGCCGCGTTCGCAATGCGGAGGCCAGGAGTTCGACCCTCCTCTGCTCCACCAATTAAATCAATGACTTACGGCAGGGCGGCAACCCTGCCTTTTTCATTTGTCACCGATTCGTCACTTGGTCCCCTTAATTCATTAGGACGGACCAAGTTTTCAACTGCCCTTCGCTTCGCCTCGTCCGTGGAGTGGGTGTAGCGCCGTGCCCTTCGAACATCAGACCATCCGAAGATTTCAGCCAACGCGAACGCATCGGCTCCGCCGTCCGCCATGCGGCTAGCGGCCGTGTGACGCAGGTCATGAAAACGAAAGTTTCTGATTCCTGCATCCTTCTTCGCCTTATCAAAACGAAACTTAACATCGATAAGACGCCCTTCCGTCTTCGGACTAGGAAAGACATATTCACTTGTGTGCGATAGTCCTTCCAACATCTTGCGAACCGTCTGATTTACGGGCACGAAACGGTCTTTACCGTTCTTGGAAACCCGGATGTGAATCACGCGTCGCGGCAAATCCACATCGAACCAGGTGAGATCAAAAATCTCTCCCTGCCTCATTCCAGTATTAATCGCCATTGTAACGATTCGCTGTACCCATTCATGGCCTTCAAGTTGTTCGAAGAGCTTTGCCTCCTCCTCGAAGGTCAAGTAACGCGTCCTTCCACAGTCCGTGCGAAACTTCCGCACTCGCCGACAAGGATTGCTGTCGATCAACTCAGCATCGAAAGCGAGAGAGAAAATCTTTGACAACACACAAAGTTCGCGGTTAACCGTTGCCGGCTTTCGCTGGCGCTTATACATCGTCTTTCCCTCAAGCCTCTTCTGCTTGAACTTCTCGATCAGCGGCGGATTGATTTCCGAGAGCATCAACTGTCCGAACGTTTCGAAGAACATCTCGCAAATCTTCACGTCATCAGGGTACGTCCGCTTGTGTAGCTTTGAGTAGGGCAAGAAATTGTCTTTGACGAATTTGTCAAAGCGAACCTCCCGCCTTTTCTCAGTCTTGTATCTGTTTTCAAAGAGCTTGTTCTCGATCACCGCCGTGGCTTTGATTGCTTGCGCTCTCGTGCGTGCTTTTTTGAGAACACGCTGAGCGCGCCTGCCATCGATGGTGACGTCACAGAACCAGCGACCTCGTCGCTTGTAAACTGACATAGCGCTCCTTTCCGGTTGCAGCCATCACAGGAGCGGACTGAGGATAGCAAAGCAACGCGTGATTTTCTATCTCGATTTCCTAACGGGCCGGCTCATTCCATCCGACAACGGCATCCAGCCGAAAGCGCAGGAGACCGCCTTTGCGCTCGTAAGGAATTCGCTTATCACTTACCCAGGCGTATATCGTGCGCGGCTTAACTTTGAGTAGTTCTGCTACCTCTTTTAGTGTCAGATAGATTGGCAGCTCTTTGGCTTCCTTGATGTTCATACAATTACCCCAAATGCGCGTCGTTCATCCGAGGCTGAATTCCATTTCTTCAGTCTCCGCCGCTTCAGCGGCGCTTCGGTCGTCGTTGACTTCTTGCGTCAATCCTTGTTCGTAGTCTTGTTCTGGTTGCGACGATTCACGACTCAGAGATTCATTGGGAGTCTGTTCGTCTTTGAATTCAACGGGATGCTGTGCCCGGTGTTGAGTGGCCTCGAGAGCCATTTCCTTATCCACTCTCCGGTCCAAAGCGGTTTTCAATTCTTCGATTGAGTTTGTGTAGATGATTGCGTCTTCTCGGGCTCTCGAGACCGCAACGTATCCCATGCGGTCATTCAGCAAGAGTTCGGATTCACGGGTATCGGCATTCACGAGCACTCGATCCACAGTCGTTCCCTGCGAGGAGTGACTGGTCACTGCATAACCATGATCGATGTGCCGGAACTTCTCGCTCTCGAAGCTGACTTCCCGCCCACTATCGAGTTTCAGAGTTAGTTCCTCGTCTCCGATCTTTGCGATGGTTCCGAGTTCACCGTTCGCGATTCGCTTCTCAGTGAAAGGCGCGCGAACTTGGATGCGGTCGCCTTCCGCGAATTCCCGGTCGGTTTCTCGATAGACGCTCACGCCGGAAAGCCGCTGCGGGTTGTAAGTGAGATCGCGTCCGCTTTCAAAGTGGACCGTGATCTCGTTCTTCTCGTGATTCTTTGCCGTCACTAGCGCGTAGTCTCCGACGTTCACTTGATAGACCTTGCTCGCGCGGTTGTAACGGATGATGTCTTCGCCCGGCACATAAGCGTTGGCGAACGTGCGTTCGGTACCGGTCATGTTCTGACGGTTTACGTAAATCGTCATTTGGTGATCGTCTCGGCTGACTTTGCCTTCACCCTGTAATCGTTGGTGAATAAGAGAGTTGATTTGGACTCGGTCGCGGTTGCGCGGCGAAACGACAAGCGTATTCTCTGCACTTTCGCAGTAAGCTTTCGCTATTGCCTTTAGGCGCACCTTTTCAACGGTGATTTCAATGACTCTGCCTCGCCGCTCTAGGCTGTCGATCGCTTCGCGTATCTGCCTCACTGAGAGTTTTTCGACGGTTCGTTTTAGTTCCGGGTCGCGTTGTCGAACGATCTCACTGAGCTTGACTGTCGCCATTCCGTGCTTTTGAAACTGCTCGAAAGGTGTGCCTGCTTCAACGGCCTGATGCTGTCTGCTGTCTCCTACGAGAAGAACTCTGTCTTGGCTCCCAAGGCGTGCGAAGAACTTGTGAAGACTCTTGGTGCTTGCCAATGAACTCTCATCCAAGACCAAAAGGCGTTTCCCGTTCTCACGCGATTCCTGTCGCCGGCGGATGAATTTCTGTAAGGTCTCGGTTTGAATGCCGCTCTCTGCAAGTTGCTGAGCGGCTCGCGTGGTCGGCGCGAAGCCTCGAACTTCATAGCCTTCCTTTCCGGCAGCTTCTCTCAAGACGGATAGCGCCGTGGTCTTGCCGGTGCCAGCGCCGCCTTGCAAGCCGATGGTCTGATCTCGACTCGTGAGGATCTGCTCAACGGCTGCGCGCTGGTTGTCATTCAATCTGAGTTGTTGCCGCTCGGCTGTCGCATCGACAATCTGTCGCGCGTGCTCGCCGGCGATAATCGGTGGTCGCGCTGCCTGGCCGTCAATCATGGTTTGAATGTTCGATTTCTCCATCTCCAACATTCGCTGCGTTGTTGCTTCACGTGGCCGCTTCTCTCGGATGATTTCAACGAACTCACCGCGCTCGACGCGATTTTGTAGTTCGGTAACTATGGCTTCATAAGTCGTCAGACCGAGGTTGCGACGTAAAGCGTCGGCGGTGATCTTCCGCATGTCGGCAACGGCTTCACGCTCGGTCGCGTTATCGCGCGCAAACGTAACTGCTTCCTGTGCGCGTTTCGTGATCTCGTCCTGGGAGAAACCAATCGTCGTGCGTTCCCGTGCTTGCTCAACTGCTCGGGCCGCTTGATTTCCATATCTGGCGTCCATTTCCAATGAGCGCCGTCTCATCTCCGCATGGTCGTGCCGCTTGCTGGCGCGGTTGGTGCGGGCTGCCGCTTGATTTAGGCCCGCACCTTCTTTGACGGTGGCGCCCTCGCTTTCCAGCCGCTCTTTCATCTGCTGAGCTTCTTTCTTTACCTCTTCTCGCCTCGGGCTGCTCTCTTGGAGGTACTCTTTGCTGAAACCTTTGATCTCGGGCGCTCCTGTTCGCGCGTCTACTTCTATCTGATAACCAAGCGTCTGGAGCTTCTCTGCTAAGTGTGTCCGATAGATCGCCGTCGCGTACTGCTGTGTGCGAAATAGCTCAAGCGGCTGCAGCGATCTGATCTGGCCGTCCTCAGTCTTGGTCATATTCATGATCACGACGTGGGTGTGAAGCTGCGGCGCGGCGTAGCCGGTTTCGTGATCAGGCCGCGCCGCCGTATGCTCGAACTGCGCGGCGATCATCTTGCCGGTGGTGATCGCCGGCTTGTTGCCTCCACCGCGCGCTTGCACGTATTCCTCAAACGCTTCTAATGCTTTGTCCACGCTCTCACGATGGGCGATTCTTACTCGTTCGTCATCACCGACCAGGGCTGCAAGCGAAACCGACTTAGGAGCGCTGAAGGTCGCATCCCAACCGGCTCGGTGTTCACTCGTCGTAATCTCCTCGCCGTAGTTGTTCACTGACTCTCTTGAAGGCACAGCGCGAATGAGTTGCTCGCCGGTGTGCGGGTCTTGCCCGGCCACGAGTCGTGCATACTGTTCGCTTGTCACTTCTCCTCTCAGCTCCCATTCCTCGGCCAAGCGACCGTACCAGTGTCCGTTTACTTCACCCTTTTCGCCGTAGTAGTTCTCGGTCTTGTTGGTGTAGTCCTTCT